>CAZEFG010000370.1:0-2260 GCA_964511355.1 uncultured Iamiaceae bacterium | reverse complement strand
CTGGCAACAGATGAGGACCGCGAGGGGGAGGCCATCGCCTGGCACCTGCTCGAGACGCTCAGTCCGCGGATCCCGGTCAAGCGGATGGTGTTCCACGAGATCACCCCCGAGGCCATCCAGCACGCGATCGCCGAACCCCGCGACCTGGACCGTCGCTTGGTCGATGCCCAGGAGGCCCGTCGCCTCCTCGATCGCCTGTACGGCTATGAAGTCTCGCCGGTGCTGTGGAAGAAGGTGCTTCCCCAGCTTTCTGCCGGCCGCGTCCAGAGCGTGGCGACCCGGATCGTGGTTGAGCGCGAACGCGAACGCATGGCTTTCGTCAGTGCCTCGTACTGGAATCTGGTGGGTACCTTCGTTGCGGCCGCGAAGACCGACGCGACCGAGTTCGAAGCCACCCTGGTGAGCGTCGACGGGGCCAAGGTCGCCACCAGCAAGGACTTCGACTCCCAGGGTGTGCTCACCGGCGAAGCGGTGGCCATCGACGCCGATCGCGCCGAGACCCTGGCCACGGGTCTGGCCGACGCCGACTTCGCGGTGCGCTCGGTCGAGAGCCGGCCGTACCGCCGTCGTCCGGCCGCCCCGTTCATGACCTCGACCTATCAGCAGGAGGCCAGCCGCAAACTGCGCCTCTCCTCGGCGCAAGCCATGCGAGCTGCCCAGACGCTCTACGAGCAGGGCTACATCAGCTACATGCGAACCGACAGCGCCACCTTGTCGGAGACTGCCCTCAAGGCCGCCCGGACCGAGATCACCGAGCGATTCGGAACTGAGTACCTTCCCGACGAAGCCCGCCGCTACGCCACCAAGATCAAGAACGCTCAGGAGGCCCACGAGGCGATTCGTCCCGCCGGCGAACAGTTCCGCGCCCCTGCTGATGTGGCCCGCGAGGTAGCGCCGACCGAAGCCCGGGTCTACGAGATGATCTGGAACCGAACGGTCGCTTCGCAGATGACCGATGCCGTGGGCGAGACCGTCACCGTCCGCCTGGGGGCGCATGCCGCTGACGGCACTGACGCCGAGTTCTCCACCAGCGGCACCGTGATCACTCACCAGGGCTTCCGCCGGGTTTATGTCGAAGACACTGATGCCCCGTCTGACGATCCCCAAGAGCGGCGACTGCCTGCGCTCGCCCAGGGCGATCATCTGCGTGCGCTCGACCTGCGCCCCGACGGCCACGAAACCCAGCCTCCTGCTCGGTTCAACGAGGCGTCGCTCATCAAGCGGCTCGAAGAACTAGCGGTCGGGCGGCCCTCGACCTACGCCGCCATCATGGGCACCATCCAGGACCGCGGTTACGTCTGGAAAAAGGGCAACGCCCTGGTTCCTTCCTTCACGGCCTTCTCGGTGGTGAACCTGCTGGAGCGTCACTTCCCGAACCTCGTCGACTACAAGTTCACGGCGCGCATGGAAGACGACCTCGACGCCATCGCCGGCGGCGACACCGAGGCCATCCCGTGGCTCAGCCGCTTCTACTTCGGCGACGATTCCGATGAGTCGGGTGTCGGTCTCAAGGAGATGGTGTCGGATCGTCTGGCCGACATCGATGCTCGCGACATCAACAGCATCCCGCTCGGCGTCGACTCCGAAGGGGTTCCCGTGGTCGCCCGCGTCGGTCGCTACGGGCCGTACATCCAGCGCGGCGAGGACACCGCTGGCATCCCCGACGATGTGGCCCCCGACGAGTTGACCATCGACCGAGCGATGGAGTTCCTCGAAGCCCCGTCGGGTGACCGCGAACTGGGGATCGACCCTGAGTCCGGACTTCCGGTGTTCGCCAAGGCGGGTCGTTTCGGCCCCTACGTGCAACTCGGCGAGATCGACGACACGACGAAGACCAAGCCCAAGACCTCGTCGTTGTTCAAGGACATGCAGCTCGACAGCATCACCCTTGAGGACGCGCTGCGGCTGCTGAGCTTGCCCCGCACGGTGGGCGCCGACCCGACCGACGGCGTGGAGATCACGGTTCAGAACGGAAGGTACGGGCCGTACCTGAAGAAGGGAACCGACAGCAGAAGCCTCGAGTCCGAGGAGCAGTTGTTCACCCTCACCCTGGATGAAGCGCTCAAGATCCTGGCCGCGCCCAAGCTGAGGCGGGGCCAGGCGGCTGCAGCTCCATTGCGGGAGCTGGGCGAGGATCCGGTGAGCGGCAAGCCGATGGTCGTCAAGGACGGTCGCTTCGGGCCCTACGTCACCGACGGCGACACCAACGCCTCGTTGCGCAAGGGCGACACCGTCGAAAACATCACCGACGAACGAGCGT
>CAZEFG010000369.1:0-2261 GCA_964511355.1 uncultured Iamiaceae bacterium | reverse complement strand
ACGATGTCGGCCAGGGTGGTCTCGCCGGGTTCGCGAGCCAACACGTAACCGCCGCCCACGCCCCGCTTGGAACGCACCAAGCCGGCACCCTTCAGGGCGAGAAGGATCTGTTCGAGGTACGGCTGGGGCAGACCCGTCCGCTCGGCAATGTCGCGCACCGACGTTGGACCTTCGTGATCGGAGTGCAGTGTTAGCGACAGGAGCGCGCGAACGGCGTAATCGCCGCGAGTCGAGACCTTCACATCGACCAGTGTACGGCCGAAGGGAGAAGGAGGCGGTTGGCATCGACCGCCCGAAGATGGTGGAGTTGTGCCGATGAGTCCGAGCGAACCCCCGGTAGCGGACCGATCAGAACCCGCGTATGAAGAGCCCGCCCTGCCTGATTACGGCGGAGCTTGCATCTCCAACGTGGTGCCGGCCCTGTTGGAATGGGACGAAGCGCCCCCGTGGCTCCCGACCCCTGCCTTCGATGCCCAACAGGTCGTGCTGTTGGTTCTCGATGGGCTGGGATGGGAGCAGCTCCAGGAGCGGTCGCATCTCGCGCCGACGCTTTCCTCACTGGCCGGTGGTCCAATCAGCAGCGTGGTGCCATCCACCACCGCCACCGCTCTCACCTCGATCACCACGGGTCTGCCGCCCGGAGAACATGGGGTCGTGGGTTACCGCATGGCGGTTGAAGGCGAGGTCCTGAACGTCCTGCGGTGGTCGACCGACCGGGGTGACGCTCGCCGTCGTTTCCCCCCTGAACGGCTCCAGGACGTGAGTCCCTTCGCCGGCCAACGCCCACCGATCGTGACCAAGGCCGAGTTCGCAACATCGGGATTCAGCGGTGCCCACCTGCATCAGGTTCGCTTCCACGGGTACCGGATGCCTTCGACCATGTTGGTCAACCTGCGGCGCATCCTCGACGCCAACGAACCCTTCGTCTACGCCTACTACGACGGAATCGACAAGGTGGCCCACGAGTACGGCTTCGGTGAGTTCTACGACGCCGAGCTGGTGGAGGTCGACCGGCTGGTGGCCGACATCATCGACCTGTTGCCCCGGGGCGCGGCGCTGGTGATCACCGCTGACCACGGCCACGTCGAAACCGGGGCCAATGTCACCAATCCACACCCCAACGTGCTGGCCGAAACGACGATGCAATCGGGTGAGGGACGTTTCCGGTGGTTCCACGCCCGTCCGGGCCGCAGCCAGGCGCTGCTTGAGGCGCTGGTGACCCATCACGGCCATCAGGCATGGATTCGCACTCGCGACGAAGCGATCAGCCAAGGCTGGTACGGCCCCAAGGTCAACGACATTTCCAGGGCGCGGCTGGGCGATGTTCTTCTCGCTCCGTGGGGCGACCTCGCCTTTCTCGAGCCGGCCGACACCGGTCCGTTCAACCTGGTCGGCAGACACGGTTCGGTCACCTCGGCCGAGATGTCGGTCCCGCTCCTCACCGCCGTCGGATAGTCAGCCATCGAGCTCCCGAACGAGGAGTCCCCTCGGGTCGGGCCGGTTCGACTAAGCGCTAAGGTGCGAACGATGTCGGATCCCCAGCCCAACACCTCGACCGAACCCGACCAGCCGGCTGCCGAGCAGGGTGAACTCGTCAACTCGGGGCCTGACTCAGAGGGCGAGAACGCACCGCAGCGCCGCGAGTCGGTGCAAGAGCCGGCCAAGGTCATGCGCATCGGATCGATGATCAAGCAACTGCTCGACGAGGTGCGCGAAACATCACTCGACGAGCCCAGCCGTGACCGGTTGCGCGACATCTACGACATGTCGATCACCGAGCTGAGCAGCGCCTTGTCAGACGACCTGAGCGAAGAACTGCAACGGCTGACCACCCCGTTCTCGGGCGACGACGCGCCGTCTGACTCCGAACTGCGGGTGGCCAAGGCCCAGCTCGTCGGCTGGCTCGAGGGCCTCTTCCACGGCATCCAGGCCACGCTCTTCGCCCAGCAGGTGGCGGCTCGCCAGCAGCTCGAACAGATGCGTTCCAACGAGTTGCCCACCGGCGGGCGGCTGGTTCCTCCGCCAGACCGGCCGGGCACCTACCTCTAGCTGCGCCGAGCCGCGTGGACCGCTACAGTCGCCTGAACCACATCGTTGTCATTTGCCGAGGGGGCTGACGGGTGGCCAACTCGTTCACCCACCTACATGTCCACACCGAGTTCTCGATGCTCGATGGCGCGGCCCGCATCGGCGAAGTCGTCGCCGCGGCGGCCGCTGACGGCCAGCCTGCGCTCGGCATCACCGACCACGGCAACATGTAC
>CAZEFG010000368.1:0-2266 GCA_964511355.1 uncultured Iamiaceae bacterium | reverse complement strand
CCTGAACCAGAGAAATCCGATGCCCGAACATTCTTTCCCGCCCAGCCCCCATCCCCTCAGCCTTGCCCCCGTCGATCTGGACGAGGTGCTCGGCAGCGGCGGTGTCGTTTGGTCGGCTTCGCCCGAAGGCGCCCACGTCAACCTGGTGGTGCTCGAAGCCGGTCAGAGCATCGGCAGCCACGTCAACGACGTGGTCGACGTGGTGATCGTGGCCTTGTCCGGCGAGGCGACGCTCAGCATCGATGACGACGATCTCGACCTCGCTCCTCACCGGGCCGTGGTCATTCCTCGTGGCGCACGCCGGGGCGTCTCGGCCGGCTCCCCCGGCGTGCGCTACTTGACCATCCACACCGAGCGACCCCCACTCGATCTGACCCCCCGCCGCCGTCCCTGATCGAGACGGCGCCACAGCCCAGGAGACCTGCCATGACCACCACCGAGAACGTGTCCGCCAACACCCCCGGGTCAACTAGCCCCGTGTCCGAGAGCACCCTCGCCGACCTGGTCGCCGGCAATGCTGGCGCCGCTCGGGTGTTCGAACGCAACGGGCTCGACTACTGCTGCCATGGCGATCGCACCCTTGCCGCGGCCGCAGCCGAAGCGGGCATCGAGGTCGCGCCGATCGCCGCCGAACTGGCGGCCCTGACCCCAGACCAGCAGCCGTGGACCAAGCTCGGCCTGGCCGACCTGGCCGATCACATCGTCATGACCCACCACGCCTATCTGCACGAGGAGCTTCCGCTGCTCGATGCGCTGGCCGACAAGGTGGCCACCGTCCACGGCGCCAACCACCCCGAGCTGGTCGAGGCCCGCCGCCTGGTCGCCGAGATCAAGGCCGACCTCGAACCCCACCTGGCCCGCGAGGAAGCGGTGTTGTTCCCCGCCATCCATGCCCTCGTCGACGGCCGCCGGGAGTTCCCCTTCGGCTCATTCGACAACCCGGTCAAGGTCCTCATCGGTGAGCACGAGGCCACCGGCGAGCTCCTCGAACAACTCCGCAAGGTCACCGGCAACTACGCCCTGCCCGCCGATGCCTGCGCCAGCTACACCTCGCTGTTCCAGCGGCTCGAAGCGCTCGAGTCCGACACCCATACTCACATCCACAAAGAGAACTACGTGCTGTTCCCGGGTGCGATCGAGATGGCGTCCGAGGCTCCGACCACGACCTGACCCCGGCGGCCACCGCTAGGTTGGCCATCAGAGAGGCCGACGACAACAGCCTCAGGAGGTCGAGATGGATCCCGAGCCGATGGTGCTCGACGTGGCCGGCTGGGTGAACAGCGACCCGATCGACCTGGCCGACCTCCGAGGCAAGGTGGTGCTCATCGAGGCCTTCCAGATGCTGTGCCCCGGGTGTGTGAGCCACGGGATTCCCCAGGCCATGCGGGTCCATCGGTCCTTCCCGGGCCAGGTCGCGGTCCTCGGTCTGCATACCGTGTTCGAACACCATGCGGTGATGGGCCCCGACGCGCTCGCCGCGTTCGTATCGGAGTACAAGATCACCTTCCCGGTGGCCATCGACCGTCCGGTCGAGGGTCGGTCGATCCCCGCCACCATGGGCGAGTACCAACTTCGGGGCACCCCCACCAGCCTCCTGCTCGACCGCCACGGGCGCCTGCGCCATTCGGTGCTCGGGAGCCTCGACGACCTGGTGCTCGGTATGCGTCTGGGCGAACTCCTGGCCGAGCCGTACGAACCCACCGGCCCCGAACCCGCCGGTCCCGAACCCGCCCGAGTTGTCGACCCGAGCTGACCCGATCCGGGGCGCGACAATGTTCGTCGGGGAACCAATCGGCGGTGACCGACGTCTCAACCCCCGAGCACAACAGGGCGCGGGAGGAAAAGCGTGGGGCACAATCGTCGACGGTGGGTCATCTGGGTGGTGGCGATCGCGCTGATCGCGGGATCGTGTACGGGAGGCGACGATGACGAAGCTGTGGATCCGGGCGTGTCGACCCGCTCCACCGAGGGACAATTTCGAGTGAGGTTGAGCGACGGCGAGCCTGCCGAGGCCACCGACCTGGCGGTACGCCTGGTCACCGGTCAGGCCCTCGATGACGACCGGGTCGACGACATCGTGTCGCAGCTGCCCCCCTTGGTCGAGGCCGCCGGCGATCGCCAGACCACCAACTTCCCAACGCAGACCCTGCGCCCCCCGGCGGTCGGCCAGACGATCGCCCATTCGTTCCCGTCCCCCGCCGAAGGCCCGGTAACCCCCGAGGTTCCGAGCGGCCCGCTCGAGGTGTTGCGCCATCAGCCGCTGGGC
>CAZEFG010000367.1:0-2271 GCA_964511355.1 uncultured Iamiaceae bacterium | reverse complement strand
ATTTCATGTCGACCAGCAGCACCGCGGCCTGGTCGAGCTTGGTGTCGGGGATGTGCTCGCTGTTGCGGGCCGACAGCACCTCTTTTTCGGCCGCCTTCTTCTGTTTCTTGGTGGCCCCCTCATCGAGCGGCTTCTGGCCCAGCTTGTGATACGAGGTGAGCAGCTCGATGATGCGCTTTTGGGCCGTGCTCTTCTGGGTGAAGAAGTTCTGGTAGGTGAGCTCCTTGAACTCCTCGACGCTCACCAGGCGCTTCGGGTTGGCCGTCTCGGTTGGCAACTCAGGAATGGTTGGTTCGCTCTTCGGTGCGGGCATCCCCTTGGGCGCAGGCCCGGCGCCGATGGTGGGCAGCACCGACACCCAACCGGCGCGACCCGGGACGCCGCCGCTCTGCATGCGAGCCGGCGCGCCACTACGTTCGGCCTGCACGTGGGGATGGTTCGCGACCGGCGAGAGCGACTCCTCGGATTCGGAGCCCTCGGATTCCTCGTCGATGGTGGGCAGCGCCGGGTTCCACCGCGGCGGCGCGGTCGCGGCACCTGACCGCGGACGCGTGGGCGCCTGCTTGGTCTGGGGGGCCTCCTTGGTTGGCATGGAAGGGGCCTCCTGTGCAGTCGCCCGTCGAATTGATCTGATGCCGAATCTCGAACACCCTGCGTGGCGATGGCCACGCGCTGGCGCCAAGCTAGCGTCTGGGCATGGTGATTGCATGACTCTCGCGACGTGGGAACGCTTCGCCGACGCCGCCATTCTCCGAGCCGTCCGGCAGCGCCAGGCCTGGGTTGAAGTGGGGCCCGACGTTGTGGACGGCCAGACCGACGATCCGATGGGGGCGCTCGACCGTCTCCTCCACGAACTCCCTGCCGCCCTTCACCCTGACCACTTAGCGTGGTCGGCGGACGGTGCCGGCAGCGAGCTGGCGGCGGAACGAGCCGCCCTGCACGCCCCTCGCGACGACTCTCCGTTTGCTCGCCTGGTCACCTCACTCAACCTCGATACATCCGCCGTCGAGGTGCTCGCCCTCGTTGCTGCGGTCGGTTGGAGCCTCCCCCGTCAGCGCCTGGTGGCCTACGCCCAGGGCGATGAGACCACCCGCGGCACCACCGTGTCGGGCCTATCGATGCTTCTCTGCGGCGTCTGGGATCCTTCCAACCCCGCGGTGATGGCCGCTTTGGGGCCCGACTCGACACTGCGCCAAGCCTGCCTGGTCGATGTGCACGACGAGGCTCTGCCCGGTACCGCCGTGGTCACCGTGGCGCCCTCGGTCCAGTGGCACCTCCGAGGGGTCGAAGGCGACGATCCCGGCCTGCCTGCGGATGCCCGCTCCTTTTCAGGCGATCCGGTCACCCCGGTCAATCGCCTGTTGCTGGTGCACGGCCCCGACCGCATCCAACGACTCGACGCGATTGGGAGCATGCTCGAATCGAGCAACGTGATCGCCACGCCCGAACCCGTCGACGAGTCCGAATGGGCGGCGCTCGTCCGTACCGCGGTTTGTCGCCAGGCAGCGGTGGTGCTCGAAGTCGATCAGGTGAGCCCCACCGCTCGCCGCTGGATCAACCGACGCTGGATGGTGCCGTGGGTGCTGTCGTCGGTGCACCCCATCCCGCTCGACGATCTGCCGCCCCTGCTCGTCGGCGAGGTCGAGGCCCCTCATCGCATGGCCGACGACGATGCCGTGAAGGCCGTCTTGGGCGGCACGAACTCAGCCCACCGCCTCACCACCAACCAGCTCGACCTGTTGGCTCGCATCGACGACCTCGACCCCGACCAGGCACTGCGCCGCCTGGCCAGCGGCGCCCTCGAAGGTCTCGCCACCCGTATCCGCCCCGAGCGCACATGGGACGACCTGGTCCTGCCGCCGCACCAGACCTCGCAGCTTCACGAGCTGGTGGTGCGGGTCCGCCAGCGGAGCCGGGTCTATGAGGAGTGGGGGTTCAGGCCCACCGCGGCCAAGGGGCTGGTTGCCCTGTTCTCCGGACCCTCGGGTACCGGCAAGACCATGGCCACCGAGATCCTCGCCGGCGACCTCGGCCTCGAGATCTTCCGCATCGACCTGTCGGCCATGGTGTCGAAGTACATCGGCGAGACCGAAAAGAACCTGGCCCGGGTGTTCGATGCCGCCGAGGGGTCATCGGCGATCCTGCTGTTCGACGAGGCCGACGCCGTGTTCGGCAAACGCACCGCGGTCACCGACGCCCACGACCGCTACGCCAACGTCCAGACCAGCTACCTGCTCCAGCGGATCGAGGCTCACGAAGGGGTCGTGATCC
>CAZEFG010000366.1:0-2272 GCA_964511355.1 uncultured Iamiaceae bacterium | reverse complement strand
GGGCCGAGGTTCGGGCCCCGGACCGCTGTCGCTGGTCGACATCGACCCACCCGAGCCGCCGGGCCCGGACTGGGTGCGCGTCCGGCCCCGCCTCGCCGGAATCTGCGGGTCCGACCTGGCTACCGTCGACGGGCGTAGCTCGGTGTACTTCGAGCCGATCGTGTCCTTTCCCTTCGTGCCGGGCCACGAGGTGGTCGGCGATCTCGACGATGGCACCCGGGTCGTGATCGAACCGGTACTCGGGTGTGCCACGCGCGGCATCAACCCGCCGTGCGAGCCCTGCGCCCGCGGTGACCTCGGCAACTGTGAGCGCATCAGCCATGGGAACATCGAGCCTGGCTTGCAGTCGGGCTTTTGCAGCGACACCGGCGGGGGTTGGTCAACCGCCATGGTCGCTCATCCATCACAGGTCCACTTGGTGCCCGACGACTTCACCGACGAAGCCGCGGTGATGGTCGAGCCGGCTGCGTGTGCGGTCCACGCCGCTCTGCGGGGCGGCATCGAGCCCGGGGCAACCGTGGCCGTGCTCGGCGCCGGAACGCTCGGCCTTCTCACCATCGCTGCGCTCCGCCGATTCACCTCGGCCGGCACGATCGTCGCCGCTGCCCGGTACCCCGAACAGCGCAACCTGGCCCGACTCCTCGGAGCCGATGTGATCGTGAGCTCCGACGAATGGCGCCGTGGCATTCGCCGGGTCACCGGCAGCCACGCCGTCGGCGACGGCCACATCGACCGCCTCACCGGCGGTGCCGCAACCGTGTTCGACTGCGTCGGATCCAGCCACAGCATCACCGAGAGCCTGGCGGTCGTCCGGCCCCGCGGCCGGGTGGTGATGGTCGGCATGCCCGGTTCGGTCAGTGTCGATCTCACCGGTCTGTGGCATCGCGAGATCGAGCTGATGGGCGCCTACGCCTACGGCACCGAACTCACCCCCGACGGTCCCCGCCGCACCTTCGACCTGGCCTTCGATCTGGTCCGCCACGCCGACCTCGGTCGGTTGGTGTCGGCCACCTATCCCCTCGCCCGCTACCGCGATGCCATCGAGCACGCGGCCAATGCCGGCCCCCGTGGCGCAATCAAGGTCGCCTTCGACCTGCGCGACGAAAAGGAGCGCAACCGACCATGACCCGCCGTAGCCCCCGCCCCGGGTTCGTCCTCGACGTCGACCGCTCGACGCCACCGATCGTGTTCCACCACGGCGAAGGCTTCCGTCTCGAGAAGCTGCCGCCGGGACGCTCCCGGGTGATCTACCCAGCCGAGCCGTTGCGCGGCCTCGAAGACCCCGAAGGCGCCATCCGCCACGCCTTGCTCAACCCGGTCGGCGACTCCGACCCATTGCCGGCGCTGCTGCGACCCGGCATGAAGCTGACCATCGCCTTCGACGACGTTTCGCTGCCGCTGCCCAAGATGCGCCGCCCCGACATCCGTCAGCGGATCATCGAGCAGGTGCTCGACCTGGCGGCCGAAGCCGGGGTCGACGATGTCCATCTCATCGCCGCTCTGGCCCTTCACCGGCGCATGACCGAAGACGAGCTGCGCCACGCCGTCGGCGACCGCGTCTACGACGCGTTCGCGCCCCGCGGCCTGCTCTACAACCACGACGCCGAGGACCCCGACGGCATGGTCATCCTCGGCCAGACCCGCCACGGCGAAGACGTGCAGATGAGCAAGCGGGCGGCCGAGAGCGACCTGATCGTCTACGTCAACATCAACATCGTCTCGATGGACGGGGGCCACAAGAGCACCGCCACCGGCTTGTCGGGCTACGCCGGCGTGCGTGCCCACCACAACCCCGAGACCATGACGCAGTCGACGTCGTTCATGGACCAGACCGCGTCGGAGCTGCACAAGAGCAACTGGCGCCAGGGCGACGTCATCCGCGACGCCGGCGTCAAGATCTTCCAGATCGAGACCACGATCAACAACAACACCTTCGGCCGCACCGGTCCCATGTCGATGCTGCAAAAGCGCGAGTGGGAATGGACCGGGCGCGACCGAGCCACGTTCCTGGCCATGCAAGCCGGCCTCAGCGCGCTACCGGTACGTCAGCGCCGCCAGATCTTTCACTCGTGGGAAGCCCCCTACGAGCTCACCTCGGTGACCGCGGGCGAGGTCGAGGCGGTGCACAAGATCACCACCGAGCACGTCTACCGCCAGCACCTGGTTCCGGTCGAGGGCCAGACCGACATCATGACCATGGGCCTGCCCTACATCGGCCCCTACAACGTGAACTCGATCATGAACCCGGTGCTCGTGATGTGCATGGGGTTGG
>CAZEFG010000365.1:0-2274 GCA_964511355.1 uncultured Iamiaceae bacterium | reverse complement strand
CTCAACGTGTTGTCGTCGTTCATCCCCTCCGACGAGCGCATCGTCACCGTCGAGGACGCCAAGGAACTACAGCTTCACCAGGACCACGTGCTGGCCCTTGAGGCCCGACCACCGAACATCGAAGGTCGAGGCCAGGTCACCATCCGCGACCTGGTCAAGAACTGTCTGCGTATGCGACCGGACCGAATCGTGGTGGGCGAGTGTCGGGCCGGAGAAGCGCTCGACATGTTGCAGGCCATGAACACCGGCCACGACGGTTCGATCACCACGGTTCACTCCAACACCCCCCGCGACACGCTGTCACGCATCGAGACCATGACCCTCATGGCGGGCTTCGACCTGCCCGTGCGGGCCATCCGGGAGCAGATGGCCTCGGCCATCGACCTGATCGTGCACATCTCCCGGTTGCGCGACGGCACCCGCCGCATCACCCACATCACCGAGGTGCAGGGCATGGAGGGCGACGTCATCACCCTCCAGGACATCTTCCTGTTCGACTACGGCATGGGCGTCGACGAGCACGGGCGGTTCCGGGGCCATCTCAAGGCCACCGGTGTTCGGCCCAAGTTCGCCGAGAAGCTGGCCGACCTCGGTATCCGCATGGGGGCCGAGGTGTTCGCGCCGGAGCCCATGGGACGAAAGGCAGTCGAGCGCTGATGCGACGCATCTGGGGGGCGGTCGCCCTGCTTCTGGTCGGCTCGGTGCTCTTGGCGCCAATGGTTGCGGCCCAGAGCGAGACCGAAGCTCCGACCGACGGTGGGGGAGTGCAGTTCCTCCAGATCCAAGGCATCGATTCGCGCAATCCCAGCGCGGTCAAGATGACCGTTGGTTGGTCGGGCTCGGCCAGCGCTCTCGAATCGGCCACCATCACCGAGAACGGCAGCGAGGTTGGCGCCGTTACGGTCGAGTCGACCTCCACCCAGCCCAGTCTGTTGGTGCTCGCGATCGACAACTCCGAAGCCATGAACCCCGGCGATGCCTTCACGCGGGCCAAGCGGGCGCTCATCGACCTCGTCGAGGACCGTCCCACCGGCCAGCAGGTCGGCATCGTGGCATTCGGCGGTGGTTCGGCCCGAGTCGTGCAGCGCCCCACCGGCAACACCGAGAGGCTGGTCAACGCCATCGACGGCTTGGCGGCCAGCGGTGAGTCCGCCACCTGGGCTGGCCTCGACGCCGCGGCCCGCATGATCATGGCCTCCGACGTTCCCGGCCCGCACGCCCACGTGGTGGCACTCAGCGCTGGCGCTGGGGTCGGTCCGGTCGCCGGCCAACGGGCCCGTGGTGCCCTGATCGGTTCGGGCGCCGCCACCTGGGCGGTCACGCTCGAGGATCGTGGAATCGGCGGGGGAGCGGGCTACCTGCGCGACATCACCGGAGCCACCGGCGGGGCCTACTTCGGGATCGTCAACCCCGACGCCATCCCGTCCACCCTCAGCGAGGTCAACGACCACCTGCACTCCCGCTTCACCCTCACCTATTCGTCGAACCAGACCGGCCCCGTCGACCTCACTCTGGCGGTTGGTGGCGAAGCGGTCGACGCCTCCTATGTGTCGGGATCGAACCTCGCCGGCGCCGTCGCTTTGGCCCCGGTCACGGTGCTCGAGCCCGGCGGCGTCGGGTTCCTGCGGGAGAATGGTCGTGAAATCGGCTTGGTGGCGGTGGTGTTGGCCGCCGTCCTCGGGGTTTACGCCATCGGGATGCTGGTCGCCCCCGACCGCTCGGGCCTCGACACTGCGCTCGAGGTCTACACCGAAGGCCCCGGCGGCTCCACGGCTGACGACGACGACGGCTCCGGGCTGGCGCGCACGGCCCTGATTCAGCGGGCGGTAGGGCTCACCGAGGGGTTTGCCGAACGACAGGGCTTCCTGGCCAAGGCCGAAGCCAAGCTCGAACAAGCCGATCTACCCCTGCGGGCCGCCGAGGCCATGTTCTTCTACGCCACGGGTGTCGTCCTGTTGGTCGTGGCGGCCTTCTTCCTAACCGAGGGCAACCTCTTGGGCACCTTGGTGGCGGCCGGGATCATCGCCATGATCCCCATCGCCGTCGTCAACTTCCTGGCCAAACGACGCCAGAAGAAGTTCAACGCTCTGCTGCCCGACACGCTTCAGCTGCTGGCGGGCACGCTCCGGGCGGGCTACTCGCTCATGCAGGGGGTCGAGGCGGTGTCGCGCGAAGTGTCCGAGCCCATGGGCAAGGAGCTGCGGCGGGTGGTCACCGAGGCCCGCCTTGGTCGCCCCCTCGAAGAGTCGCTCGAGGCTTCGTCGGACCGTATGG
>CAZEFG010000364.1:0-2277 GCA_964511355.1 uncultured Iamiaceae bacterium | reverse complement strand
AGGAAGAGCACCGACAAGCCCAGCGGCCACCAGCGGTCGAACACCAGTGGAGCGGCCTGTTGGGGCCAAGCCAGCGGCGAGAACCATGACAACAGGCTCCCGCCCTCCTCGACCATGTCGCCGAGAGCCCTGACCATGAAAGCACCACCGAGCACCGCTCCCGCGAGACCCGCGGCGCTACGAGAGAAGCCAGTGAGCTGCGCGGTGACCGCAGCGACCGCGGCGAAGACCATTCCCGTCAGGCCCACGCCCAGGGCGAAGAGAATCGATCCGGTCGGTTCCATGTGCTTGGAGGTGATGGTGACGGCCCAGATGACCAGGGCGAGAACTGAGTTGTTGATCAGAGCGACCAGCAGTGCCGCGGATAGGGGAGCGTGGCGGCCGACGACGTTGGCTCTGACCAGTTCCAGCCGGCCCTCCTGCTCCTCGAGGCGGGTATGGCGGACGACCAACAGGAGACTCGACAGGGTGGCCAGCAAGATGATGTAGATCCCGTAGCCCCCGATGAGGAAGCGGCCGAAGGTGAGATCGTCGAAACCGTGGCCGGGTCCGGTGTAGAGACGGCCCATCGGTCCCTCGACCAACTCGGCGATTACGTCGAGGTCGGGGTAGACGGTTGGCACCAACCGGGTGAAGTACACCCAGAACAGCCCGATAGCCCCTACCCATGCCGGGAATCGGATTCGGTCTCGGCGGAGCATGAAACCCACCAATGTCGAGGTTCCGACGAAGGGGTGCTCCCGGGTCGACACCGTCAGGCCTCGTGACCGTCGTCGCCGGATTCGTCGCCGTAGTGACGCAACAGGAGCTGTTCCAGGGTCGGCGGGTGGGCCACCAGGGTCTGAACACCGAGTGTGGCCAGATGGGCCACCACCGGCTCCACCCGATCGCCGTCGACCTCGAAGCTGACCTCGCCGTCGGACCGACGAAGGCCGTGCACCCCTTCGAGTGAGCCCAGTTCATCGGGATCGCCCCGGAGCTCCGCGGTGATGGTGGTCCGTTGCAGGTGACGGAGATCTCCCAGGGTGCCTCGTTCGACGATGGTGCCTTGACGGATGATCGATATCCGGTCGGCCAGGACCTCTACCTGGGCGAGGATGTGGCTCGACAGCAGCACCGTGGTTCCGGCGGCCGTGGCTTCACGGATGCATTGCTGAAACTCAGCTTCCATGAGTGGATCGAGCCCGGCGGTGGGTTCGTCGAGCACCAGTAGGTCGACGGGGCTCACCAACGCCGAGATCAGCGCCACCTTCTGTCGGTTCCCCTTCGAGTAGGTGCGCCCCTTCTTGGTGGGATCGAGCAGGAAACGTTCGCACAGCTCGTCGCGCCGTCGTTGGTCGAGGTGACCGCGCAAGCGGGCGAAGAGGTCGATCGCCTCGCCGCCGGTGAGATTGGGCCACAACTCGACATCACCGGGGACGAAAGCCAGGCGGCGGTGCACCGCTACCGCATCGCGCCACGGGTCGGCGCCGAGGACCTGTGCCGTACCGGAGTCCTGGCGGATCAGGCCCAACAGGATTCGAATGGCGGTGGTCTTGCCTGCCCCATTGGGTCCGAGGAACCCGTGGACCTCGCCGGTCCTCACTTCGAGGTCGAGACCGTCGAGGGCCACAGTCCGCCCGAATCGCTTCACCAAACCCGAAGTTGCGATAGCGAGGTCCACGGCTCACCGCTCCCTGATCACCAGTCGTCATGCCTGTTCTAGCGGGCCACGGTGGAGTCGGGCGCCTGCACGGCACTAGGTTGCCCCGCCATGGATCAGATTCTTGAGGCAATCAACGGTGGGGCGTCAGGGGAAGAGATCGGCGCTTTGCCGATTCCCGAGTCATATCGGGCCGCTCATACTCGGCGCTCCGACCAGGAGATGTTCGCCGATGTGCCCTCTAACGAGAAGGATCCGCGAAAGTCGATCCACGTCGGTGAGGTGCCCACTCCAGAGTTGGCGCCCGACGAGGTCTACGTCGCGATCATGGCCAGTGCCATCAACTTCAACACGGTCTGGACCTCGATCTTCGAGCCGGTTTCCACCTTCGGGGCGCTCGACCGTCTGGCCCGGCAGAGCGAGTGGGCCAAGCGGCACGCCCAGGACTTCCACGCCTTCGGCTCAGATGCTGCGGGCGTGGTGTTGCGGGTCGGATCGGCCGTGCGGGCCTGGAAGCCGGGCGACCGGGTCGTGGTGCACTGCAACTACGTCGACGACCAGGACGCTGACGCCCACGACGACGCCATGATGGCCAGCAACCAGCTCATCTGGGGTTACGAAACCAACTACGGCGG
>CAZEFG010000363.1:0-2282 GCA_964511355.1 uncultured Iamiaceae bacterium | reverse complement strand
ATGCGCGAAGCCAGGCAGGCTGCGGCCGGCTTGTCCCAGGTGGCCAGGTCGAACCGCCGCGAAGCTGCGCGCACCATGGCCTTGGTGAACCCGGCCTCGACCAGGGGGAACACCGCTCCCCCTTCGGCGGCGGCTCTCTGCCCAGGGCGGTGATCGCCCAGGTCGTCGAGGTTCACCCCGAGGGCCACTATGGCTCCCAACTCCGCCGCAACCGGCGCGACGGCATCCATGAGTGCGTCCTTGCACCAGTAGCAACGGTCGGCGTCGTTGCGGCGGTAGGCCGCGTTCTCCATCTCGTCGGTTTCGATCTCGACGTGGCGCAGATCCCACGAGGCAGCCAGCGCTGCGCAGTCGGCGCGTTCGGAGGTGGCCAGCGAGGGCGAGATGGCCGTCGCCGCTACTGCCCGGTCGGGGCCGAGGGTGCGCCGCGCCATGAAGGAGAGGAAGGCCGAGTCGGCTCCACCACTGAAGGCGACGACCATGCTGTGGTGCCGGCTCAGCTCCTTGGCCAGCCGTTCGATCGCCGCGTCGAGGTCGACCGCGGGGTCGATCTCGACGATGACGTCAGAAGCCACGTCAGTCATGGGGCCATACCCACAGAACGCTCATCTGCCCATTGTCGTCCGCGGGGCCCAGGGTTCCAAGGCCCATTAGCTGCCACCGGTGGCGATCAGGCCGGCCACGATCAGCTCGACCCCTCGCCCGAACCGGCGGGTGGCGTCCTGCTGGTCCAGCTCGGGGGCATCCTTGATGGCCCCCAGGGCGGCCGCTTGGCGGTGTTGTTGCTCGTCGGTGACGTAACCGATCACGAAATGGAACAGCACCGACGCCCCGATATCGGCCCGATCCGAGCCAAAGCCGGCGTCGGTCAAGATCGTGGCGAACTGCTGGTGGGGCCGCTGGGCGCCCAGCCGGAAGGCGAAGGCGGTGGCCACTAGCTCGGCCCCGTCAGGGAACGGCAACAGCCCATCACGCAACCGGGAGGCCTGACCGAGGATCCGCTCGGGCCAGCCCTCGTCGGTGAGCGGGGCCATCTCGACCGAGTCGAGGAGCCGGTCGGCCACCGCGGCGAGGATCGCCTGTTTGTTTTCGAAGTACCAGTACAGGGCGCTTTGTTGCACTCCGAGGGCACCGGCAATGCGACGCATGGCCAGCGCGTGGAGCCCGCCGTCGGCCAGCAGCCCCATGGCGGCGTCGAGCACCGAGTCGCGGGTCAGGCCGTCACCCATGGGTCCATTGTGGACGGCAAAGCTCGGGCGGACCTATCTTGAACGCCGTTCAGTGAACACCGTTCAGGAGAGGATCCTCGTATGGCCGCCACCACCGTCCCCGTCCGGTCCGTCCAGCCTGTGCTGGCCGACCTGGTCCCGGGCGTACGCACCCGCGACGTCACCGTGGTGCTGGCCGCCACCGCCTTCATCGCCGCCGCCAGCCAGATCACGATCCCGCTGTGGTTCACCCCGATCCCGCTGTCGCTTTCCACCTTCGCGGTGCTGATCAGCGGCGCCGCGCTCGGCCCGCACCGGGCGGCCCTGTGCACCGGTTTGTACCTGGCGCTCGGCATGGCCGGGGCTCCGATCTTCGCCGAGCAGGGCTCGGGTTGGGAGTTCGCATCGTTCGGCTATGTCCTCGGCTACATCCCTGCCGCCGTCGTTGCCGGCGCCCTGGCCCGCCGCCGGGCCGACCGCAGCGTGCTCGCCACCATCGGCATGGCGTGTCTGGCCTCGCTGCTGGTCTACGCCATCGGCCTGCCCTGGCTCATGGCCCATCTCAATGTCGATCTGGCCGCTGGTCTGCGCCTGGGTGTGTGGCCGTTCCTGGCCGGTGACGCCATCAAGGCTGGAGCCGCCGCCCTTCTGCTGCCCACCGCCTGGAAGCTCCTCGACCGGGTCAAAGAGCCTCAGTAACCTCGATCCGCAGGCGCTTGTTGCCCTTGCCTTTCGACTCGTACTTCACCACCCGGATACCACCAACCTCAGCGGTGCTGGCCACATGGGTCCCGCCGTCGGCCTGCTTGTCGAGACCCACGATGTCGACCACCCGGATCTCGGTGACCGACTCGGGGATCATGTTCACCTTGGTGCGGATGAGGTCGGCGTCGGTGATCGCTGTATTGCGGGGGAGGAACGACACCTCGATCGGCCGGTCGGCCGCGATCTCGGCGTTGACCAGCTCTTCGATCCGTTCCTTGAAGCCGTCGGGGATGGGGTCGAACTGGAAGTCCATGCGAGCCGACAGGGGCTCCATGTTTCCGCCGGTGACGGGGGTGGACCACTCGTTCC
>CAZEFG010000362.1:0-2316 GCA_964511355.1 uncultured Iamiaceae bacterium | reverse complement strand
TGGTGGAGCTGGGCGATGCCGAAGCGGTCGGCGTCGAGGATCACCATCACCGTGGCGTTGGGAACGTCGACCCCGACCTCGATCACAGTGGTAGCCACCAGCACCGCCAATTCGCCGGACCGGAACCGCTCCATGGTCTGCTCCTTGTCGGCGGCCGGTACCCGCCCGTGCAGGAGACCGATGGGGATACCGGCGAGCTCGGTCGCCTGCAGTCGCTGGTAGGTCTCCTCGGCCGAGGCGACCTCGAGCTTCTCGGACTCCTCCACCAGCGGGCACACCACATAGACCTGACGCCCGGCGGCGACCTCGGCGCGGACCCGATCCCACATCGCCACCTCGGCCGTTGTGGTCTGACCGCCATCGGCCTCGGATTCGATGGGCACGAACTCGGTGACGATCGGGGTACGTCCAGGAGGCAGTTCGTCGAGGATCGAAACGTCGAGATCGCCGTAGACGGTCATGGCGGCGGTACGGGGAATCGGCGTGGCGGTCATCACCAGCACATCGGGCACCGTGCCGTCGGCGGCGTTGGCATTGCGCAGGGCGGCCCGCTGTTCGACCCCGAACCGGTGCTGTTCGTCGATGACGACAGCTCCCAACGACTTGAACTCGACCCCTTCCTGGATGAGGGCGTGGGTGCCCACCAACAGATCGATCTCGCCCGCCGCCAGAGCCGCCAGCAGGCGCCGTCGCTCGGCCGCGGTGGTGCGGTTGGTGAGCAACGCCACCACCAGCGGACGCGCCGCGAACAGGGTGTCGGGAGCGGTGACCTCGAAACCTTCGAGCAGGCGGGAGATACCCATGGCGTGCTGTTCGGCCAGCACCGCGGTGGGGGCCATGAGCGCCCCTTGGTGGCCACCTTCGATGGCAGCCAGCAACGTGGCCACTGCCACCACGGTCTTGCCCGCACCCACATCGCCCTGCAGCAACCGGTGCATGGGCTGGCGTTTGCCCAGATCAGCGACGATCTCGTCGATCACGCGGCGCTGGGCGCCGGTGAGCCCAAACGGCAACTCCGTAACGAACCGGTCGAGGTGCCCGCCCGGTGAGACCTGGTGAACGATGCCCCGGGATTCTCGTTCGAGGCGCCGTTTGCGTTGCACCAACGCCAGCTGCACCCGCAGCAGTTCGTCGAACACCAGCCGACGCCGGGCGGCCATCGCGTCGGCCATGGTCTCGGGAGCGTGGATGGCGCTAAAGGCGGCAGTGCGGTCGACCAGGTCGAAGCGAGTCCGGACATCCTGCGGTACGGGATCGGCGAACTCCCCGGCGCGTTCGAGCACCTCCTCCATGAAGCGGGCCAGGTCCCACGACATGACCTTGGCCTTTTCGGACTGCGGATACACCGGGATGATCCGGCCGGTTCGGTCGCCGATGAGGTCGACCACCGGGTTGGTCATCTGGCGTTGGCCACCGAATCGTTCGACCTTGCCGAACAAGATGACGTTGGTTCCGGGGGGAAGCTGGCGCTCGCGCCAGGGCTGGTTGAAGAAGGTCGCCTTGAGCGAGGCCTGGCCATCGGTGACCTGCGCGGTGACCATGGTCCTGCGGTTTCGGGTTCGTCGGGTCGAGATCGATTTCACCCGCACCAGGACCATGGCCTCCTCACCTTCGGTGAGGTCGGCGATGCGGGCTTCGCGCGTACGGTCGATGTAGCGACGGGGATAGGTGGTGAGCAGATCGAGAACGGTCTCGACGCCGACCTCAGCCAGCGATGCCGCCTTGGCGGGTCCGACTCCTTTGAGTTCGGTGACCCCGATTCCAGCCAGCTGCACCAGAGTCCGGGCCATCAGCGCAACCCCGTAACCGTCCCGCGCCTCACTCGACACCAAAGAGGTACGGGTAAAGGGGCTGGCCCCCGGCGTGCACCTCGATCTCGACGTCGGGCCGGTGCTCGCCCAACCACTCGGTGATCGAACGGGTGACGGCCGCGCTGGACCCTTCACCTTCGAGCACGGCGACGATCTCGTGATCGTCGTCGACGAGATGGTCGAGCAGTGCGGTAGCGGCTTCCACCAGATCAGGGGCCACCGCTTGGATACCGCCCGGAGCGATCCCGATGAAGTCGCCAGCCTTGATGGGCCCTACGTCGCAGGTCGAGTCGCGCACTGCCGTGGTGACCTCGCCCGCCAGCACCCCCGCGGCGGCGGCCGCCATCGCATCGGCGTTGGCATCGGCTGGCGATTCGGGGTCGTAGGCCAACAGCGCCGCCAGCCCTTCGACAACCGAGTGGGTTGGCACCACCACGACTGACTTTTCGGTCTGGTCGTCGACCTGGTTGGCCACCGCCACGATGTTCTTGTTGTTGGGCAGGAT
>CAZEFG010000361.1:0-2322 GCA_964511355.1 uncultured Iamiaceae bacterium | reverse complement strand
ACGCATAGCGATGGTGAGTGACGCAGCGGGCTATGTGGGTCCGAACCTCGCCCGGCTACTGGCCGGGCGAGGCCACGACCTGGTGGTCGGCGACCCCGTCGACGGCCTGGTCGGCGAACTCGAAGCCGTGGGTGCCACCGTCGTCGCCGTTGATGGGGTGGCTGATCTGCGCGACCCCGAGTCATCAGTTCGCTTGGTCCAGGCGGCGGTCGACGCTTTCGGCCGCATCGACGCCGCGGTTGCCTTCACCGGCAAGATCGTGGTCGGCCGGTTCCTCCAGTCGTCGCTCACCGACCTTCAGCGTGCCCTGGTCGGTTGTGTCGAGGAGCCGTACAACTTCCTGCGGGCGGTGGTCCCTGTGTTGGCCGACCAGGAAGACGGGGGTCAGGTGCTGGTGTTCACCAGCGCGTCGGGAGCTCGGCCCACGCCGGGCGCTCCGCTGTACTCGACCGCTCGGGCGGGGGCCAACATGCTCGTGCGCAACGTGGCCGGTGAGGTGGCCGCCAAGAACGTGCAGGTCAACGCCATCGGTACCAACTTCATCGACTTCGATGGGTTCCTGCGGGCCAGTCGCGCCGACAACCCCGAAGGGCGAGCCAAGGTTGAGGCCCAGGTCCCGATGGGACGGCTCGGCAGCCTCGATGAGGTCGCGGCGGCCGCCATGCCCTTCCTCGACGGATCCAGCCGCTTCGCCACCGGCCAGTTCGTGGCCTTGGCCGGCGGTTGGGCCTAGCCCGCACCGGCTGGCGCCCCTTGCTTTGAGCGCCCTCGGCAGGACTCGAACCTGCGCACACGCCTCCGGAGGGCGATGCTCTATCCGCTGAGCTACGAGGGCTGGATTGTTGGACGATCCAGTATGCCACCTCGATCGGCCCCCAGGATCTGACGGGTCACCTCGGACGGGTCCTGGCGTTCGAAGCGCCGGGCCAACCACAACAGCGGCTTGAGGTACCTGGGCGGCCGGGTGATCACGTAGGCGACCCCGCTGACCAGTCGATCGAGCTCGGCTTCGTGGCTGCGTAGGCCAGCGTCACCCAGCGTGTACATGGCCACCGCGCTACGCCATGCCTGCTCGCGGGCCACCCGGAGCGAGAAGTTGAAGGCGTCGCCGCCCCCCAGCTTCGAGGCCACCGTCGCCCAGCGGACCACGAGGCTCAGATCGCTCAGGATCTCGTCGTAGATCTCCCCGAGGACGTCGTTCACCGCATTGAAGTCCGGACGGATCGAACCGATCTCGCCTCGCTCGACCGCGGTCTCCACCACCGTGAGAGCCAGGTCGTGGTTCACGTGGGCGTTAATCCCAAGCAGCAGGTGCTGGACGACGAGCAGCTTCTTGTCGTCGGCCACTTCCCAAGCCGCGGTCCAACAGCGCGGCGGGGTGACCTCGCCCTGTAGGGCCAGCACGTAGTAGTCGGCGAAGGCGGTGGCGAAGCGATCCATGCGCTGGCCGTCGTCGAAGTGACCCGAGTCGATCGAGTCGGCGATGCGGGTGGTGACCCGGGCGTACATGGCGGCGAAATAGCCACGGGAGTCGGTACTGGCCAGTGCGATCTCCCGCAAGGTTGCTGCCGTATCCGAGATGCTGGTCATCGCCGCCCTTTCCGCTGCCAACCTGCCGTCAGAAGCGGCCGAACGTTAGCTGACTTAACAGTGGGGCGCGCTGAAGCTGTGGCACGCTGGGCGCCATGGTCGACGTACCCGAAGAACTGGCCCTCACCGCACCGCAGGCCCGAGTGCTCGGTGCCCTCATGGAAAAGGCTTCCACCACCCCCGACGCCTATCCACTCACCCTCAAGGCGCTCACCACCGCTTGCAACCAGACCACCAACCGCGACCCGGTAGTCGACTACGAGCCACAGCTGGTCGAGACCACCCTCATGGCGCTCAAGGGCAAGGGGCTCGCCCGCATGGTGTACCCGGGGTCGGGCGAGCGGGCCACCAAGTACCGCCAGGTGCTCGACGAAGCTCTGGGCCTCGATGCCGAGGAGGCGGCCCTGATCTGCGTGCTACTGCTCCGGGGGGCCCAGACCGTCAACGAACTCAAGACCCGAACCGAGCGCCTCCATCGCTTCGGCTCACCCGGCGAGGTCGAAGCGGCCCTGAACCGGCTGGCCGACCGCCACCAACCGATGGTCGCCCAACTCGATCGCCTGCCCGGTCAGAAGGAACGCCGATGGCTCAACCTTCTCGAAGCCGGTGTCGACGAGCGGATCGCCGCCGCGGCCGAGGCGGCGGCCAGCGGCGGTGGGAGCGGCGGGGGAGCGTCACGCAGCGCCGGCCGGATCGACGAACTTGAGGCCCGTGTCGCCCAGCTGGAGGCGC
>CAZEFG010000360.1:0-2343 GCA_964511355.1 uncultured Iamiaceae bacterium | reverse complement strand
GCTCGTGCCGCCCGAGGTCCACGGCGTGCGCTGCATCTCGATGGGCTTCTTCGCCCAGGAGGACCAGGCGGTCATCTGGCGGGGCCCGATGCTCCACAAGGCCCTCGAGCAGTTCCTCACCGACGTGTACTGGGACGATCCCGAGTACCTGGTGATCGACCTTCCGCCCGGCACCGGCGACATCTCGTTGTCGCTTGCTCAGTTCGTGCCCCGCGGCGAGGTGTATGTCGTCACCACGCCCCAGCCGGCGGCGCAACGGGTGGCTCAGCGTTCAGCCTTCATGTCGCAGAAGGTGCAGCTCGAGGTCAAGGGTGTCATCGAGAACATGTCCTGGTTCACCGGCGACGATGGCAAGCGCTACGAGATCTTCGGCGCCGGTGGGGGAGCCGATCTGGCCACCCGTCTGGGTGTGCCTCTCATAGGTCAGGTGCCCCTGCTGCCGGAGCTGCGCGACGGCAGCGATCATGGCCACCCGATCATGGCCGAAGCCCCCGACAGCGAGGCCGGGCGGGTGTTCGCCGCCATGGCCGAGACCATCGAGGTGGCGTTGGCCCCCACCCGTCGGCGCCACCCCGAACTCAAGATCATCTGAGCGTCGGACTCGGCCCGCTCGCCGCCTACGATGGCGGAACTCTGCGGCTCAAGCGCCCAGTCATCCAGCAACCTGCCACCAGGAGAATCCGTGGACGTCCGTATTGGGGTCACCCAGGCCCGCGAAGTTGAAGTTGAGCTGGCCGACGACACCGATCCGGGCCAACTGAGGTCCCACATCGAACAGACCCTCGGGTCCGCCGGAGGGGTCCTGTGGCTCACCGACCGCCGGGGCCGCCAGGTTGCGGTTCCGGTCGACAAGGTGGCCTACGTCGAGATCGGTACTCCCGCCGACGCCCGCCGAATCGGGTTCGGCGGCTAGAGCCGCTTCGTCATGCCGCTCGACCTGTTGGATCGGCGGCTGCTGTTCGTGACCGGCAAAGGCGGTGTCGGCAAGACCGCCATCAGCGCCGCCATCGCGTCGCTGGCCGCGGGTCGGGGCAAACGCACCTTGGTGTGCGAGGTCGATGCCAAGGGCGATCTCGCTCGGTTCTTCGAAACCGGTGCCACCGGGTTCGAGCCTCGCGAGGTTCAACCTTGCCTGCACCTGATGACCCTCACCACCGAGGAGTCGCTGCGGGAGTACCTCAAGCTGCATGTTCGGCTCCCCCTGATCGCCAGGATCGGGCCGCTGGCGCGCAGCTTCGACTTCGTGGCCAACGCCGCACCCGGGGTGCGCGAGATACTCACCGTGGGCAAGGTCACCTGGGAGGTGCGCGAAGACCACTACGACCTCGTGGTGGTCGACGCCAGCGCCAGCGGCCACGTCGTGGCCCAACTCGGAGCGCCCGAAGCGATCGACGAACTGGTCAAGGTCGGGGTGGTAAGCGACCAGACCGGTTGGATGCAGGACATCCTGCACGACCCGGCCCAGACCGGGGTGGTCATCGTCACCACTCCCGAGGAGATGCCGGTGGTCGAAACGGTCGAGTTGGCCGGCAGGCTCAAGGCCGAGACCCACGTCGATCTGGCCGCCGTGGTGGCCAACCGGGTGCTGCCCGAACTGTTCGGTCGGCGCGAGGAGGAACGTTTCGATCAGCTTCGCGAGCCTCAGAACCTCGAGGCGTTGGCGGGTGCGGTCACGACGGTGACGACGCCTGAAACTCCCGTCGATCCGGCAGTGGTCGGCGATGTGTTCGCCGCTGCCGAACTGGCGGTGCAGCTCCGTCGCAGCCGGGCCGGTCACCTCACCGACCTGCGTCAGCGGCTGGGCCCCGACGTCCCGCTGCTCTTGGTCCCTGAGATGTTCACCCGGTCCCACGGGGCGAGGGCCACCGCCATGGTGGCCGACGCCCTCGGTTCGGAGCTGGGTTACTGATGTCGCACCCGATTCGCCGCAGCGACGACGTCGACGAGGGCCTCGCCGGACTGCTGGCCGCCCGCGAGATCGTGATCACCTGCGGGTCGGGCGGGGTGGGAAAGACCACCACCGCCGCCGCGGCGGCCGCGGTGACCGCCGCCGAGACGGGTGCTCGGGTGCTGGTGCTCACCGTCGATCCGGCGCGTCGGCTCGCCACGGCGTTGGGCCTGGGTGCGCTCGGCAACACCGAGGTCAAGATCCCGCCCGAAACCTGGGCGGCCGCGGGAGTCAAACCCCGTGGTGAGCTGTGGGCCGCCATGCTCGACACCAAGGCGTCGTGGGACGACCTCGTCAGCACCCACGCTCCCGACGAAGCCACCCGCGACGCCATCCTGGTCAACCCGCTCTACCAGAACATCACCGGCAAGTTCGTCCAGAGCCACGACTACATC
>CAZEFG010000359.1:0-2348 GCA_964511355.1 uncultured Iamiaceae bacterium | reverse complement strand
TGCGCGCCGACATCGATTACGGCTTCCGCGAAGCCAAGACCACCTACGGCCGTATTGGCGTCAAGGTCTGGATCTACAAGGGCGACATCCTGCCCTACAAGACCGCCGCCGACGACAAGATCGCCAAGGAAGCCGCCATGGCGGTGGGCGACACCGCTGGTGATTCCCGGCCTCGCAAGGTTGTCTCTTCGGCTGCGGCCCGGCGCAAGGTCGGCGACGATGCTCCGGCCGACGACGTCGAGACCGAAGAGCCCGCTCCGCTCATCAAGGAAGCCGACCCCGACTTCGAACGCCTGCTGGCCGAAGAAGAAGAGATCGAGCGTTCCGTGCGTGAGCACCACGAAACCCCACACTTCCGTCCCGGGGATGGTGACTGAACATGTTGATGCCGAAGAAGGTCAAGCACCGCAAGCACCACCGCGGGCGAATGACGGGCAACGCCAAGGGTGCCACCGAGGTCGTGTTCGGCGACTACGGCATCCAGGCTCTCGAGCCGGGGTGGGTGACCGCCCGCCAGATCGAGGCCGCACGTATCGCCATGACCCGTCACATCAAGCGTGGCGGCAAGGTGTGGATCAACATCTTCCCTGACAAGCCCGTCACCGAAAAGCCCGCCGAGACCCGCATGGGGTCGGGCAAGGGCAACCCCGAGCGGTGGGTGGCCGTGGTCAAGCCCGGCCGGGTGATGTTCGAGCTTTCGTACCACGACCCGGAGATCGCCCGCGCGGCCATCAACCGGGCCATCCAGAAGCTGCCCATCAAGGCCCGCTTCGTCGAACGGCAGGAGGGTTTCTGATGGCCAAGAAATCCGTATTGGCCGACCTGTCGGACCGCGACCTGCTCGAGCGCCTCAGCGAGCAAAAGCAGGCGCTGTTCAACCTTCGTTTCCAGAACGTCACCGGCCAGCTCGACGATTACAGCCGGATGCGTCAGGTCAAGCGCGACGTGGCCCGCATCAACACCGAGATCCGGGCCCGTGAGATCGCCGCCGCCGAGGCGCTCGCCCAGGAGGAGATGGCCTGATGGCCGACAACACCCCCACCGCTGAGGCAACCACGCCCGACAGCACCGCGCGCCCCAACGCCCGCAAGGTGCGCGAAGGCCTCGTGACCTCGAACAGCATGGACAAGACAGCGGTCGTCTCGGTTACCGAGCGGGTGCGTCACGCCAAGTACGCCAAGACCGTTCAGCGCACGAGCAAGTTGTTCGTCCACGACGAGACCAACGACCTCAACGTCGGTGACCGGGTCCGGGTCCAAGAGACCCGCCCCCTGTCGAAGAACAAGCGCTGGCGCGTGCTCGAGATCCTGGAGCGTGCCCGATGATCCAGCAGGAATCCCGTCTCCGGGTCGCCGACAACAGCGGCGCCCGCGAGGTTCTGTGCATCAAGGTGCTCGGCGGGTCACGGCGTCGCTACGCCGGCATCGGCGACGTGTTCGTCGCCACCGTCAAGGACGCGCTGCCCGGTGCCTCAGTCAAGAAGGGCGACGTCGTCAAGTGCGTAGTCGTCCGCACCAAGAAGGAACGTCGTCGTCCCGATGGCTCCTACATCCGCTTCGACGAGAACGCCGCCGTGCTCATCAACGATGCGATGCAGCCACGCGGCACCCGCATCTTCGGCCCGGTGGGCCGCGAGTTGCGCGACAAGAAGTTCATGCGCATCGTCTCATTGGCGCCGGAGGTGATCTGACCATGGCCGGAATGAAGATCCGCAAGGGCGACCGCGTCGTCGTGCTCTCGGGCAAGGACCGAGGCAAGGAAGGCGTCGTATCCCGAGCCCTGCCGGCTGAGGGCAAGGTCATCGTCGACGGTGTCAACGTCGCCCGCAAGAGCCAGAAGCCAACCCGTTCCACCATGCAGGGCGGAATCATCGACAAGGACATGCCGATTCCGGTGTCCAACGTCGCGGTGATCAGCCCCAAGGACGGCAAGGCCACCCGCGTCGGCTACAAGATCGACGACAAGGGCAACAAGATCCGAATCTGCAAGCGCACGGGAGCCGAGCTCTGATGGCCACCGCGACCACTCAATACCCCCGCCTCAAGCAGCGGTACCTCGACACGCTGCGCGACCAGCTTCAAGCCGAGCTTGAGCTGGGCAACGTGATGCAGGTGCCACGCCTCGAGAAGATCTCGATCAACATGGGTGTCGGCGATGCCGTCAGCCAGGCGAAGCTTCTCGACTCCGCGGTGGCCGACCTGGCCATCATCTCGGGCCAAAAGCCCGTGATCACCCGAGCCAAGAAGTCGATCGCTGGCTTCAAGCTCCGCGAAGGCAACCCCATTGGCACCAACGTCACCCTCAGGGGCGATCGAATGTGGGAGTTCTTCGACCGCCTCAACAGAGTT
>CAZEFG010000358.1:0-2367 GCA_964511355.1 uncultured Iamiaceae bacterium | reverse complement strand
TCGTCATGGAGTTCGTCGACGGTCGCAGCCTGGCCGAGATCCTCAAGTCCGAGGGGATGCTCCACCCCGACCGGGCCGCCGACATCGCCACCGACGTGGCCGCCGCGCTCAGCTTCGCCCACCGCAACGGTGTGGTGCACCGCGACATCAAGCCCGGCAACATCCTCATCACTCCCAGCGGTCAGGTGAAGGTCACCGACTTCGGCATCGCACGGGCCTTCGGTGGCGCCGGGGTCGAAAGCAACCTCACCCAGACCGGTTCGGTGATGGGCACCGCCACGTACTTCTCGCCCGAACAGGCCCAGGGCCACTCGGTCGATCCGCGCAGCGACCTCTACTCCCTCGGCGTGGTCCTGTACGAGATGTTGGCGAGCCGTCCGCCGTTCGTGGCCGACAGCTCGGTGGCCATCGCCTACAAGCACGTCCAGGAACGGCCCCAGCCCCCGAGCAGCATCAACCACCGCGTACCCGCCGCCATCGACGCCATCACCATGCGGCTGCTGGCCAAGTCGCCGTCTGACCGGTACCCCTCGGCCGAGGATCTGCGGGCCGATCTCCGCCGCTTCCGCGAGGGGCAGCACGTCATGGCCGCCGGCGCGCCCGTGGCCGGGACCGCCGTCGTCCCTGCCGCCGCCCCGGTGGCGAGCCCCGATGCCACCGCCGCCATTCCTGTCACCCACGCCCGCCGGGTCGAAACCTACGAGGACGAGTACGAGCCCGCGCCCAGCCGCGCCGGCTGGTTCATCGGTGGCCTGGTGGTGTTGGTCCTGATCCTGGTGGGGTTGTTGGCCGTGTTCGCCAACGCGCTCGGGCTCGGCGGCGGGGGTGGTGGCGAGCGCATCGAGGTCCCCGAGGTCATCGGGATGACCGAGGATGCCGCCAAGGCCCGCCTCGAAAGCGACGGGTTCGAGGCCCTGGTCGAGTACCAGCCCAACACCGACATCGAGCCCGGGATCGTGTTCCGCCAGAACCCGGTTTCAGGAGCGCGGGAGGAAGAGGGCGCCGAGATCACCATCGTGGTGAGCGCGGGCGACGAGCAGTTCCAGATGGACGAGGTCGTCGGTTACTTCGAAGACGAGGCCATAGCCCTGCTCGAGGGCAAGGGTCTGGTGTTGGGCACGGTGAACCGCGTGTTCGACGACAACAGCGTCGACGGCGAAATCCTCACCCAGTTCCCCGCTCCGGGCACCCTCGTCGGTCCCGAAACCCTGTTCGACCTCACCGTGTCACGAGGCCCCGAACTGGTCGAGGTGCCTGACGTACGGGGTGAGGCCTTGGAGGACGCGTTGCGCACCCTCCAAGACGCTGGCTTCCAGACCCGGGTCGAGGATCAATCCTCGTCGACGATCGACGAAGACCACGTGATCACCACCGAGCCGGCCAACCGCACCGAGGCGCCCCGCAACTCGTTTGTGGTCGTTATCGTCTCGACCGGACCCGAGCCCGCTCAGGAGCGCATGGTCCCGAGCGTGGTGAACCTCACCCAGGCCACCGCCGAACAACGCCTGGCCAACGCCGGATTCGACGTGTCGGTCACCTTCTCACCCAGCAACTCGGTGCCGTCGGGTTCGGTCATCAGCCAGAGCCCGGCTCCGGAGTCGGTTCTGCTCGAAGGCTCGACCGTCAACATCGTTGTCTCCACCGGCTCTGGCGGTGGCGGCGGCTCGACCACCAGCACAACCGACAGCGACGGCACCACCACCACCAGCACCACCTCGCCCTAAAAGGGGCGGGGGCACCACCATTTCGCCTCTCCTTCGAACGGCGCGAAGAAGTGCCCTTGGCGGGCACTTCGTCACGCAGATGTGGGGGTTCCGGCGCGGGCCAGGAAGTTGGAGAGCAGGTCGTGGCCGGCCGCGGTGAGGATCGACTCGGGGTGGAACTGCACCCCTTCGACATCGAGCTCGCGGTGGCGAAGCCCCATGATCACCCCGTCGTCGGTCTCGGCGGTCACCTCCAACACATCGGGAACCGAGGCCGGGTCGACCACCAGGCTGTGATAGCGGGTGGCTTCGAGCGGCTGGGGCAGCCCGGCGAACACTCCGACGTTCTGGTGGCGGATGAGCGAGGTCTTGCCGTGCATGATCTCGGCGGCTCGCACCACCTGGGCGCCATAGAGCTGGCCGATGCACTGGTGCCCGAGACACACCCCCAGCACGGGCACACGGCCGGCGAAATGCGAGATGACGGCGTTGCTCAGGCCGGCGTCTTCGGGGCGTCCCGGGCCGGGGCTGATGAGCACTGCATCCGGAGCGAGATCCTCGGCGCCTGCGAGGTCGATGGCGTCGTGTCGGCGGACCAGTGGTTCGGCCCCCAACTCGCCCAGGTACTGGACCAGGTTGTAGACGAAGCTGTCGTAGTTGTCGA
>CAZEFG010000357.1:0-2391 GCA_964511355.1 uncultured Iamiaceae bacterium | reverse complement strand
TGATCTCGACCTTGGACCGACGTTCGTTGTCGGAGGTCTCCCACGACCGCTGCTGGAGCATGCCGTAGACGATCACTCGGGTGCCCTTGTGCACCGATTCGGCCACGTTGTCGGCCAGGTCACGGAAGCAGGTGACATCAAAGAACGAGACTTCGTCCTCGCCGTCTTGCTTGCGTCGGTTCCATGCCACACCGAAGCTGGCGACAGACATGCCGCCGGGGGTGTAGCGAAGCTCGGGGTCGCGGGTCACGTTGCCCACGACCGTCACGGTGTTGTCGAATGCCATCGGGATCTCCCGTCGCCTAGCCGGCCTCAGCCGGTGCGGCCACCTCTCCGAAAAGACCACGACGGGTGGCTTCGGAGTCGGGGAGCCGCAGGATCTTGTGGCGGATCGTTTCGTCCGCGAGCCGCAGGAAGCGGTCGAGGTCATCGAGGTTGGTGGCCTCGGTGACGATCTCGAGCACGACGTAGAAACCCTCGTGCTGATGGTTGATCTCGTAAGCGAAACGGCGCACGCCCCACTTGTCGGTGGTGGCGATGTTGCCGTTCTCGGCGGCGACGATCTCGCTGGACCGGTTGATCAGGCCCTGGATGACGGATTCCTCGAGCGCGGCGTCGAGGATGATCATGACTTCGTACGCTCGCATCGAGCGCATCACCTCCCTGTGGACCCGGGGCTACCGGGGCCCCGCACGGTGCGGAGCAGGGTCAACTAATGACCGGGCGATGCTAGCGGACCCCGACCGTGGTTGACCACCCCGCGATCATGCCCAGGGGGTGAGACACTCAAGCGTCCCTTCCCGGAACTGCGTGAAGATGCGCCCGGTCTGGGCACATCTTCACGCAGCTTTTGACCGGTGAGGTCTAGGTGACGGGTAGGGATCTAGGACTGTTCCATCCAGGCTTGGTGCAGGATCACCCGACCGTCGTAGGTACCGGAGCCTTCAACGCCCGAAGGCAGTCGCCAGGTGGCGATCCCGTGGATGTCGTCGCGCCAGGCCACGTAGCTGGCGGTGCCCGACGCCCACGAGATCGGGACGTGCTCGGCCACCACCATGTTGATGGTCTCGAAGGCCTCGTATCGCTCGGAGAAGCTCGAGGTTGACTTCAGCGTCTCGATCGCGGCGTCGATGTCGGGATGGGTGAAGTTGGCCACGTTGCCCGGCGAGTCGGCGACCGGCCCAAAGAAGACTTGCATGGTGGTGAGGGGGTCGCTTTCGACTCCGGCTCGCCAGCAATGGGCCATCAGGCTGCCCGACCACGGTGGATCCTGCTCGACCGAACCGACGGCATTGCCGACCATGGTGGCCTGCTCGACCTGATCGAGGTTGACCTCGACCCCCGCTTCGCCCCACAGCTGCTGGAGCAACTGGCCGATTTCCACCAGGCTGGGATCCGGCGGGCAGCTGTAGGTGATTTCGATCGGGTCACCGGGGGCCCGGCCGTCGGAGCGGTCAGTATCGGCCCGGTACTCCTCGATCAGCGTTTGCGCAGCCGCGAGGTCGATTCCTTGACCACCGGGGTAGGCCTCAGCGACCTGGGTGGAGAACCACGGGCTGTCCTCGCTGACGAACTGGGTGGTGAACGGCACCAGCCCGTCGTCGCCCAGAACCGCGGCGACCTGGGTGGCATCCAACGCATAGGCCAACGCTCGGCGGATCCGTACGTCATCGACGGGGGGAACCAGCGTGTTGAAGATCGAAGCACTGGCAATGTTGCCGACGTGGAGGTTGCCGGCGAAGCCGCCACCTTCTTCCATCTCGAGGATCGACTTGATCGCGGTGCCCCTCAGGGTGCTGGTTACCTGAACGGTGTCCGAGGCGAGGCTCTGCACCCGGCTGTCCTCGTCGGCGATGGGTCGGAACTCGACTCCGTCGAGGAACGGCAGTTGGCGGCCCTCGGCGTCGGTGCGCCAGTAGTCGTCGTTGCGGGTGACGACCAAACGCTCGTCGCGGCGCCACTCCGAGAACACGAAGGGACCGGTGCCGACTGGTGCCTCCGCCAGGGCGTCGGGGCCCATCGATTCGTAGGCCACCCGGGAGGTGGGCCAGCCGAGTGCTCCGCGCAGGACATCGGGAAGAGCCGGGTTCGGCTCCGACAGGCGGTAGACCACCGTCAGCTCGTCGACCACCTCGACTGACTCGATGCCGGCTCCGGTGACGTCGCCGTAGGTGCGCGAGGCGGGATCATTGTGGAGGGTTCTGAAGTTCCAGGCCAAGGTCTCGGCATCGAGCGGCGACCCGTCGTGGAACCGGACATCAGGCCGGAGTGTGAGCGTCCACTCGGTGAGGTCGTCGCTCGGCGTGATCGACTCGGCCAGGTTCGGCTCGAGCTCACCCTCGGCGCTCTGGACCACCAACGGGTCATAGAGAGCCATAGCCACTGTCACCC
>CAZEFG010000356.1:0-2393 GCA_964511355.1 uncultured Iamiaceae bacterium | reverse complement strand
TTCGAGATCGACCGGACCATGCGTCAGGTCCCCGAACACTTTCATGCTCATGCCCGCGATCCGCGATGGTGGTCCGAGCGCATGTCGCGACCCATGTCGCGCTTCACCACCGTCGGCGGGGACAGGATCACCCGATGAGTCAACCGTTCGATCCGAGCACGGTCTACGCATTGGTGGGCGGCCAAGGGTTCTTCGATGAGCTGGTCGACCACTTCTACAACACGGTCGAGCAGGATCCCGTGTTGCAGCCGATGTACCCCGCCGACGACATGGACGGCGCCCGGCGCCGCCTGGCCGGGTTCCTGGCTCAGTACTGGGGCGGACCGACCCATTACAGCGACGAACGTGGCCATCCTCGCCTGCGCATGCGGCACAACCCGTTCGTCATCGGCGAGGTGGAGCGCCAGCACTGGCTCCACCACATGGTGTCGGCATTGGCCGCGGCCGATGTCGATCCGCTGATCAAAGAACGCATGACCGAGTACTTCGAGATGGCGGCCTCCGCCATGGTCAACGCCCGACCCAGCCCGATGCCCGAAAACTAGGGGTAGATACTTGACTCAGGGGCCGGAATCGAGTCGCGTAGGGGCACCTGGCCCGGTTCCACAGACTCCCCGGGCCCTCTAGGAGGACAACCACATGAACAAGTCCGAGCTGGTCGCTGCCATCGCCGCCCGAACCGATCAGACCCAGACCGACGTCGACGAGACCATCAAGGCATTCTTCGATGTCGTCTCCGAAGCGATCGGCAAGGGTGACAAGGTGACGATCCCCGGCTGGATCTCGTTCGAGCAGGTCGAACGGTCCGCCCGGTCGGGACGTAACCCGGCCACCGGCGAAACCATTCAGATCGCCGCCACCAAGGCCGCCAAGGTCTCGGCTGGCTCCAAGCTCAAGGCTGCTGCCAAGGGCTGATACGCCTTCGACATCAGAGCACTCGGGACGGCCCCAGGGCCGTCCCGAGTCGCGTACAGTCGGCTCATGGCTTCCTCCACCGCTCTCGCCGTTGGTGCCAAGGCCCCGGCGTTCAACCTGGCCGACCAGAACGGCGACAAGGTCCGTCTCAGCTCCTTCGCCGGCCGCAAGGTGCTCGTGTACTTCTACCCCAAGGCCGACACTCCGGGCTGCACCACCCAGGCATGCGGGCTGCGCGATGTCGCCGACGACATCGGCGACACCGTCATCTTGGGCATCAGCCCCGACCAGCCCGACAAGCTGAAGAAGTTCGACGACAAGCACTCGCTCGGGTTCACGCTGTTGTCTGACCCCGACCACGTCGTGGCCGAAAAGTACGGCGTGTGGGGCGAGAAGTCGATGTACGGCCGCAAGTACATGGGTATCATCCGCTCGGCGTTCCTCATCGATGAGAAGGGCAAGGTCATCGAGGCGTGGCCCAAGATCAGCCCCAAGGACACGCCCAAGAACCTTCTGAAGGCTCTGGCGTGAGCGGGCTTCCCGAACCGGAATCGATCATCCCGCACCGTCCGCCGTTCCTCTTCGTCGACGAGTTGGTCGAGGTCGAGCCCGGTGTTTCAGCCAAGGGTCGGTGGCGTCTCACCGGCGACGAGGCGTTCTTCGCCGGCCATTTTCCTGGTCGTCCCACCCTGCCGGGGGTGCTGATGGTCGAGGCCATCGCCCAGCTCGGCGCGGTGGCGGTGCTCCAGGATCCTCGTTTCGCCGGCAAGCTTCCGCTGTTCGGGGGCATCGACTCGGCTCGGTTTCGACGTCAGGTCGGCCCGGGAGACGTTCTCGACCTCGAGATCACCATGGGCCGCATGTCGGCCCGCGCCGGCAAGGGCTCGGGTACGGCGTCGGTGGGGGGCGAGGTCGCCTGCCAGGCCGACCTGCTTTTCGTCGTCGTCGACGCCACCTGACGGCCGCCCCAACGCAAACCGTCGGAAACCTGACGAAATGGGTGCGGCGCACGTTGTAGATCAGGTGAGGATCGAACGATCGTGACCCTGCCCCCGTTCCAGACCCTGCTCGACGAACACGCCCAGGCCCTACACCGCCACGTGTGGGCGCTGGTCGGACCCGACGAGGCCGACGATGTGACCCAGGAGGTGCTCATCGCGGCCCTGCGGGCCTATCCGAACGTCCGTCACGCCGAAAACCTGCGGGGATGGCTGTGGACCATCGCCAACAACGTTGCGATCGACCGGTATCGACGTACTCAACGGCGGCCGAAGGCCAGCCCGATCGATGAGGACGAGGTCGTGCTGGGGGAGTCAGGCAACGAAACGCCTGGCGAGGGCCTCGATTCAGGGGCCGATGATCTGTGGACGGCGGTGCGGTGCTTGCCCGAAGGCCAGCGGCTGGCGGTGGCGCTGCGCTTCGCCGACGACCTGACTTACCGCGACATCGCCACCATGCTCGGCTGTACTGAAGGCGCC
>CAZEFG010000355.1:0-2415 GCA_964511355.1 uncultured Iamiaceae bacterium | reverse complement strand
CTGGCCTTCTTCACATCGCTGTAGAAGAAGAAGGCCAGCGCGAGCGCGGCGAGCGCCGATGCTCCAGCCAGATAGGGGATGGCTTCCACTGCTGTGTGCTCTCCTGTTATGGGGGTATGGCTTCGAAATCAAGGTGGCTGAGGAGGTTCAGTCTCCCGAACTGCTCATCAGTTTTGGGGGATGCTGCTCTGTTGGACGTACACCTGGTGGGCCACCGGGCGACCGAGGGTGCGGTCGTGACCACCGACGCGCACGATCAAAGGACCTTCAAAAGGTTGCTTCTCGCGTACCTCGACCTCGACACCCGGGCGGAGTCCGAGGCCATCGAGGAACTCGATCAGGTCGGGCTCGGTAGAACCGGGCACCGCGACATTGGCAATGTCGCCCGGTTCGAGGTCGGCCAGCGCCGGAAGGGGGGTCACGTCGCTTGAGTCGGACGACGGGATGGGAAACCCGTGGGGGCAGGTCGCCGGGCGTCCGAGGACATCAAACAGACGCTCTTCTACTTCAGCCGGTAGTTCGTGCTCGAAGGCGACCGCCAGCCGATCGGCTTCCTTCCAGTCGTAGCCGAGCATGTCGGCCAGAAACCGTTCGACCAACCGATGCCGACGGATGGCGGCCACCGCTTCGACGCGGCCCTCGGTCGTGAGGCTGACGCCGAGGTAGGGGGTGTGCAGGACCAGACCGCGCTCGGCCAGGCGCTTGATGTGGGTGGTGGCACTGGCGGGCGATGTGTTGAGCGCCTCAGCGAGGTCGCCGGTGTGAGCCACCGGATCGAGGGCCCCCGGTCCGCCCAGGGTGTGGCGGTAGATGGCCTTGAGCATCTCCCGGTCGGGCTTGGTGAGCCCTGTGGGCCCCGCGGTGTCAGTCACAACGATCGGTGAGCGTAGTACCTACCGGCCTGCGCTCAGGATGGCGAGGGCGACAGAAAAGCTCCCAGCGCTGCCACCATCCGTACAGGATCGACGACTCCGGTGACTTCACGGGCGGAGTGCATCGAGAGTTGAGCCACGCCAACATCGACGGTGGGTATGGCGAGACCCGCCGCGGTGATGGGCCCGATGGTGGATCCGCAGGCCATGTCGGTGCGATGGATGTAGCGCTGAGTGGGGACGTTCACGGCGTCGCAGGCGAGCTGGAACTGAGCCACGGTGGTGGCGTCGGAGGCGTAGCGCTGGTTGGCGTTGATCTTGATGACCGGACCGCCGTCGATGGTGATGTGGTGGTCGGGTTCGTGGCGTTCGGGATAATTGGGGTGGGTGGCATGGGCCATGTCGGAGGACACGCACACCGATCCGGCCAGGGCGCGGAGCAGGTCGGTGCGGTCGCCGCCCGCCGCGACCACGATCCGCTCGATCACCTGGCTGAGCAAGGTTCCGCTGGCCCCGGTGGCCGATTCGCTGCCGATCTCTTCGTGATCGAACAAGGCGATGACGGGGATGGAGTCGGGCGGCCCGTCGCCGAGGCGGGTGATGGCGTCGAGGGCGACGTAGCAAGAGAGCAGGTTGTCGAGCCGTGGCGCGAAGATCAGATCCTGGTCGACGCCGCCCACGGTGGAGGGCGTGAGGTCGTGGAGCATGAGGTCCCAGGCCAGGACGTCGCCGGCGTCTATATCCAACTGGTCGGCGACGAAACGAACGAACCCCCCTTGGTCGATCGGGCCGAGCCCCCAGACCGGCACCAGGTGATTCTGGCGGTTGAGCTGTAGACCCTTGTCGTTGATCTCGCGATCGAGGTGGATGGCAAGTTGCGGCACCCGCAGCAGGGGCTCGTCGACCTTGAGGAGCCGGGTCTCGAATCCTTGGGGGTGGTCGGGCATCCTGATCGTCACCCGGCCTGAAATTCCGAGGTCTCGGTCGAGCCAGGAGTTGACGAGCGCGCCCCCGTAGACCTCGACGCCGAGCTGCCGCCATCCGGCTCGTCCGGTATCGGGACGAGCCTTGACCCGCAGATTGGGGCTGTCGGTGTGGGCGCCAACCAAGCGGAAGGGGGCGTCCTGGGGGGTGAGGTCGCCGACGACCCAGGCCACCAACGCCCCGCCGTCGGTTACGAACCACTTGCCAGGACCGCTCGGCCAATGGTCTCGACGGTGAAGCTCGACGAAACCGTGAGCCTTGAGGGTTTCGGAGGCTTCGTGGCAGGCGTGGTAAGGCGATGGGGATGCGTCGATGTAGGTGAGCAGGCCATCGATCACCGAGCGAGGATCTATGTCGGTGTTACTCAACGCAGGGCTCATCGGGTCGAGGTCGAGGACGCGGAGGGCAGAGGCTCGGCGGCCCCCAACTCCATGAGATGGTGCAGTAGCGTCATCACCCGAAAGGCGCTCATTCCGAGGACTTGGACCAGGTTGGTGACGTCGCGGCGACCATCGAGCAGACCCAGCAGCTCGAACTCCTCGGGCGAGATGGTGATGGG
>CAZEFG010000354.1:0-2431 GCA_964511355.1 uncultured Iamiaceae bacterium | reverse complement strand
GAGGTGTCGCCCCTGGGTGGCAACAGCCCGCAGGCACTGGTCAACCGCAGCGCCCTCGACATCGCCGCCGGACGCCACGACCTGGTGGTGATCACCGGCGCCGAATCGCTACTGACCCGGGGCCGGTTCCGCCGCGAAGGCACCCTGCCGCCCTGGCCCACCCAGGATGAGGCAGTCCCGAGAGCCCCGGTGATCGGCCACGAGCTCGACATGAGCCACCCCGCCGAGGTGTCCCAGGGGATCAGCATGCCGGTCGAGGCCTACCCCATCATGGAGACCGCCGTCAGGGCGGCCAGTGGACGCAACCCCGACGAGCACCTCGCCCACATCGCCGGATTGTGGTCTCGGCTGTCGGAGGTCGCGGCCAGCAACCCCTTTGCTGCAGTGCGACGGACCTTCAGCGCCGACGAGTTGAGGACGCCCACCCCGGACAACCGCTGGGTCGGCTACCCGTACACCAAGTGGCTGTGCTCCAACGACCGGGTCGAACAGGCAGCAGCGGTCATCATGTGTTCGGTCGAGCGGGCACGGGAGCTGGGGATCAGCCCCGACAAGTGGGTCTTTCCCCTGTCGGGCACCGACACGACCGAGCGCACGATGTCGTTGCGGCACGACCTGTCGCGCTCCCCCGCCATGGCGGTCGGCGGGGGACGAGCGTTGGCACTGGCGGGTGTCGACGTGGACGACCTGGCCCACATCGACCTCTACTCATGCTTTCCTTCCGCGGTGCAGATCGCAGCCGCCGAGATGGGCATCGGGCTCGACCGGTCGGTCTCGGTCACCGGTGGGCTGACCTTCGCCGGTGGACCCTGGAACAACTACGTCACACACTCCATCGCCACCATGGTCGGCCTTCTGCGCGAAGACTCGGGGGCGATCGGTCTGTGCACCGCCAACGGAGGACTCATCTCCAAGCACTCGTTCGGGCTCTACTCGACCACACCACCAGCAGGGGGCTTCCGCCATGAAGAACCCCAAGATGAGGTGGACGCCACTCCGGCCCGCGAGGTCACCGAGGACTACACCGGTCCGGTCACGATCGAGGCGTACACCGTCATGCACGACCGAGAGGGGGCGTCGGCGGCCCTGGCGTCGACCTTGACCCCGCGAGGCCAACGGCGCTGGACCCGTTCGACCGACACCGACCTGATCTCCACCCTGATGACCGAGGAGGTTTGCGGGCGCGCCGCCGAGGTCAGCCCGACCGGGGAACTACACCTGAGCTGAGCCCCCAGCTAGTTGCGGATGCGGGCGTTGAGAACCTCGAGCACCCGCTCCTTGGCCTTGGGCATCTCGTCGAGCAGTTGGGCGAAAGCCTGATGATCGAAGGCGGCCAGGACCATCGAGGTGTCGGCCACGACGGTGGCGTTGCGGGGGCGGTGATCGACCAGGGCCATCTCGCCCACCATCGACCCCTCATGCAGGGTGGCCACATGGTCGCCGCTGATGTACACGCTGGCGTCGCCCTCGACGATCACGTAGCAGGCGTCGCCCATGCGGCCTTGCTCGGTCAGCTCGGCACCGGCCTCGGCGGTCACCTCGCTGGCCAGGCCGGCCACCCGGGCCAGCTCGTCGGAGGAGAAACCTCTGAAAAACGCCACCCCCGCCAGCCACTCGGCGTCACCCTTGCTTTTCCTGCCGAACATCGCGTGGCCCTCCTGATGGCCCCGGCCCCATGCCGAGGGCACCGCGAAGACTAATTCAGCGAGGCGCCCTGGCCACGAGCATTCGGGGGCGGTCCGCCAGATCGGTGGCGCCCCGGGCGGTTTCATAGCCCGCTTCGAGGGCCAGATCGACCGCCCGGTCGACCTGGTCGGGAGCCATCTCGATCACCAGGGCACCCCCGGGCGACAACCACACCAGTGCGGCGGGGATGATCGTCTCGACGGCCTCGAATCCCGTGGGCCCAGGAATCAGGGCTTCGTGGGGTTCCCAGTCGGCCACCTCGGGCGGCAGCGGATCGTCGGGCGCGACATAGGGAGGGTTGGACACCACCAGCGCCACGTGACCGGCCAACTCGACCGGAAGGGGCTCGAACCAGGACCCCTGGACCACCCTCACCCGGGTGGCGGCGGATCCCAGGCCCGTGAGGTTGGCCCTGGCCACCGCCACCGCGTCGGCGGATCGGTCGACGGCCCACACTTCGCTCTCGGGTCGCTCGGCTGCAACCGACAGGGCGATGGCCCCTGAACCGGTGCCCAGATCGACCACCACGGGACGTTCGGCGGAGGGATCGACCTGGTCGAGTTCGGCGAGCGCGACCTCGACGACCTGTTCGGTCTCGGGACGGGGAATGAGCACCCTCCGGTCGACGAGGAGATCGAGGGTGCGAAACCCCCAGCGACCGACCACGTACTGGAGCGGCTCACCGGCGAGGCGTCGTTCGAGCATCTGGTCGAAGAACCCCATGCCCCGCTTGGTCACCAGTTCG
>CAZEFG010000353.1:0-2433 GCA_964511355.1 uncultured Iamiaceae bacterium | reverse complement strand
AAGGGACGGGTGGTGATATTTGCGGGTGGCAACGGCAACCCGTTCTTCACCACCGATACCACCGCAGCTCTTCGGGCCGTCGAAATCGAGGCGGGGGCCCTGCTCAAGGGCACCCACGGTGGAACCGACGGCATCTACACCGCCGACCCCAAGGTCGATCCGAACGCCACCAAGCTCGACCAGATCTCATATCTCGATGTGATCCAACAGGGCCTCCAGGCGATGGACAGCACCGCCATCACCTTGTGCATGGACAACGAGATGCCCATCGTCTACTTCGACCTGTTGGGTGCCGGAAACGTGAGGTCCATCCTCGCCGGCGAGTCCATCGGTACCCTGGTCACATGAGCGACGAGATGGTCGAGCTCGTCCTTGACGAGACGAACGAGAAGATGGAACGGGCGGTAGCCCACACGCGGGCCGAGTTCGCGTCTATCCGCACCGGCCGGGCTGCCCCGGCGCTGGTCGAGCGTCTGCCCGTCGAGGCCTACGGCGAAGAGATGACCCTGGTTCAGCTGGCCAGCTTCCAGGTGCCCGAAGCTCGCCAGCTTCTGATCACCCCGTTCGACAAGGCCAACCTCGCGGCGATCGAGAAGTCGATCCAGCAGTCCGACCTCGGCCTTTCGCCCAGTAACGACGGAAACTCCATCCGCCTCAATTTCCCACCCCTCACCGAAGAGCGTCGTAAGGACCTCGTGAAGGTGGTCAAGAACATGGCCGAAGAAGGCCGCATTGCCATCCGCAATGCCAGGCGCGACGCTCGCAAGGAGCTCGAGGCTGTGCAAAAGGATGGTGACATGTCCGAAGACGACCTCGTCCGTGCCGAAAAGGAACTCGACAAGCGCACCCAGGCGTACGAGGCCGAGATCACCGCTGCCGTAGAGCAGAAAGAGACCGAGCTGCTCGAGGTCTGAGCGCGGCACTGAGTCGCCCAGGCCCGTAAGCACCAGGAGGTCCTCCATGGACGATCGACCCACACCCCCCGATGGCGACGACCCTGAAGGGTTCCGGCTCCTCGGCGACGACGACCTCGACTCGCCCACACAAAGGCGATCCGAACCCGACGCTGGCCCCGACCGGTTCGACGATGAACAGGAGCGACGTCCGTTCAGGGCCCGCGACCTGCTCGACGATCCGGCGCCTGACGAGTTCGGGGCCGTTCCGATCATCGGCCATGACGAACCGCCCGGGTCGACAGGGGGTGACCCCGACGCCAACGTCTTGCCCCACTGGACCGATCCGCCAACCGGTGAAGTTCCCCGCATATTCAGCAGCGGCGACGACGACCTCGCACCCTGGGCCACCCTGAGCACGTCACAGCCCCGCTGGCGGGATCAGTCAACGGGCTGGGACGAGACCGACATCAGTGCCCTCGGCGAGGACCTGCCCCGGATAGGGCTGCGCGACGACTCCGCCGCGTCCGAGGAGTTCTTCACCTTCGACGACGAAGAGGCGCCACCGGACCCCTTCACGGTGCCCCGTGACCCCACCGACCCCCACGGCCGCCGCAACGCCGACCCATACGCCGCGGGTCGAGGCGCTCCCGCCACCCGCAACATCGGCCTCGCGGCTGCGGTCGGGGCGGGCATGGCCGTGGCGGCATTGGTCCTGTTCAGCATCGGTTCGGCGGCCACCATGGCACTGGTCGTGTTGGTCCTGGTGCTGGCGTCGGCCGAGTTGATGAGCACAATGCGACGGGTGGGCTACTCGCCGCCGGCGCTGGTCGGATTGGCGGCCGGGGCAGCCCTTCCGTTGGCCAGCTACTGGAAAGGCGAACCGGGCCTGGTCCTGGCGGTGGTGCTCACCATCGTCGTGTGCTTGTTGTGGTACCTGCTCGGAGTCGGCACCGAACATGCCGTGCCCAACATCGGGGTCACACTCCTAACCGTGGGCTATGTCGGTGTGCTCGGTTCGTTCGCCGCGCTCATCCTGCGCGGCCCCCACGGCACGGGCCTGTTGCTGGCTGCGATCCTGGGGCCGATCTTCTACGACATCGCTGGTTTGTTCATCGGTCGGTCGTTGGGGCGATCCCCGTTGTCCTCCGCCAGCCCCAACAAGACCATCGAGGGCACCATCGGCGGTATGGCCGTTGCCTTCCTGGTCACATGGGTGGGCGTCGGCGGGGTGATCGGGGGTGGCATCACGCCGTTCAACTCGCCGGGCAATGCCTTCATCCTGGCGATCGTCCTGGCCGTCGTGGCCCCGATCGGCGATCTGTGTGAGTCGATGCTCAAGCGCGATCTCGGGGTCAAGGACATGGGCACGATCCTGCCCGGACACGGCGGCGTGCTCGACCGTTTCGACGCCATGCTGTTTGCCCTGCCGGCCACGTACTACGTCGCTCAGGTGGTCCTCTGACCAGTACCTCGGCCGATGATTCGCCCACGGGGGACCGGGTCCGGGTCGCGGTCCTTGGTTCGAGCGGCTCGATCG
>CAZEFG010000352.1:0-2448 GCA_964511355.1 uncultured Iamiaceae bacterium | reverse complement strand
CAGACCCGTCCAAACAGTCACTCGGCCAAGCCATCGCCGTCGAGGTCAACGGCGTGTTCGGTGGGCTTGCCCGCCGCGTGCTCGGCCACAGCCCTGGCGTACAAGCCTTCGCGACCGGCCTGTTCTGGGTATGCGTCGGCCTCGCTCTGCAGGTGCTGGGTTCGTCGTGCGGCATCCTGGCGCCGGAAGTCACCCTAACGCGCTTCTTCGTCATGGTCGCCACGCTGTATGTCGCCGTGGTGGGGCTGGTCCTCCTCTGCGGCGTGATAACCATGCTCGCCGGAGCGATCGGCTACGGCGTCGGGGCGACCGACCGCTGGGGGGGAGCAGCCAGGCGATGAACTCGCTCCTTGCAATCATCGGAATCGTTCTCCTGCCGATTGTCACCTTCGGGATGGTGATCGCGCTCGCGATCTACCGCAGCGTCCTCGGTCTGGCGGCGCCCGTGGGCGAAGTGCAGGCAACCGAACTCCCCGAAGACTCCCCCGAGCTGGAATCCATCGCGCGGACCGACGAGTGGGCGTCGGCGAACGGGTTCGAATGGGTGGGCGCCTACCGCACGGCGTTTCCCAACAACCCTCCGATTTCGGTCGGGGCTTGGCGCCGGGCGGACGGAACCTATCTGACGCACTATCGCCATCCCGGCGGAACGGGCCACGACTTGGTCAGCATTCTCGATGAGCCCACCTTTTCCGGGCTGACGACGACCACGTCAGCCGGGGTGCGGATCTTCCCCCGCCCCGAACATGCTTGGGCGCAGACATTCCCGGGTGCTTCACTTGACGAGCTTTTGGGATACCACCACGACGGGCTCGGATTCATCGCGGCTCGCACGGGTCGCCGGCCGGTCCGGACCTCCGTACGCTTCGAGGATGAAGTGACGGGCAACTTGCGCGAGCAAGCACGCCACACCCGCGAACATGCGTTGTGGCCGGTCCGCGGCGTGTGCTGGTACCTGCGGAGGAAGCGTCTCGACGGTATCCCCGTCCACCGTCAGCGGCATAGTCGACGAACCGGCCCGAGGGTTTGAACCCTGGGCCGGTCCGCACATGGCTCTGTAGGTATTCCCTGGTCCATTCACCGCCGGCGACGGGCCGCCAGCCCCATGCCCATCGCCAGCAGCCCGGCCGTGCCCGGGGCGGGCACGAAGCCGCGGATGACGAAGCCGGCCGTGGAGCCGTCCTCGAGCAGTCCGAAGCCGACGATGTCACCGTTGTTGTTCACGTCGGTGGCCTGGAGCAGTTGAACGAAGTTGCTGCCTTCGATGAAGTCGTTGAGGTCGTACATCGTGCCGTCGACCCAGGCCCAGGCGCTGGGGTTGAGTTCGTAGTTGGCGCTGTCCCAGGCGTAGCCGACGACCAGGCCGTGGTCGTTGATGGCGTTGGCCTCGGACGACTCGTAACCGTCGAGGGTGCCGAGGAAGGTCACCTCGCCGCGTCCCTCGAAAATCGCGGCCTGCCACCCGGCGTCGAGCCCCGCGCTGGTGAATCCCACGCAGACGTCGAGGTTGTTCACGTCGGTCGCGATCGAGAGGTTGTAGCCCGGCGGGGTGATGTCGTTGTCCAGGTAGCCGCCCTTGCCGTCGGCGCGGGAGAGGAAGGCGTCGTCCGGGTCGCCGAAGAAGAAGGCGTGCCCGGCGAGCGAGCCGGAATCGTTGATCGCCTTGTTGGCGCCGCCCTGGTACATCGACGACCAGCCGGCGATGCGCCCGCCCTGAATATCGTCCCACACGAAGCCCTTGGCGAAGCCCGGGCCCAGCGCGGCCTGCCCGACGACCTGGCCCCAACTGTTGATGTCCCAGGCGACCGACGAGCCCGTCGCGCCCATCGAGGCGCCCAGGTCGACGATCGCGCCGCCCAGGCCGCGCGGCGTGCCCTGCCACAGGGTCGCGGTCCGCCGTCCGTCGGCGAACTCCGAGTAGCCGACCGCCGACCCAAAGTCGTTGATGGCGTACGCCACCGAATGGGTCGCGCCGTCGGCGACGCCGAGGTTGCTGGCGACCAGGGCGTTGTTCCAGCGCGTGGCGCGGACGGTCGTGCCGTCGGCGAGCAGCGACTCGCCGACGATGTGGCCCTCGTTGTTGATGCCCCAGGCGATCGAGCCGGCGCCGCCGAGCGAGTCCAGCGACTCGACGGACTGGGCGTTCGCGGCGTTGCACATGACGAGCGCGCCCGCAACGGTGATCAGGATGCGTGACATGGTCTCTCCTCCACTTTTCCTGGATGGCGCCCGGCCCGAGTGGGGCGAGGCCTGGCTGCCCCCAAGTGTACTCAAATCTGATTTGAAATCAAACGAGTTTGGCACTATGGTCGTTCAATGTCTTACTCTGGCGTGCCGTCTTCGCTCCAGGGTCCCCGCGGCGTGCCCGGTTCCGGTATGGTTCGGGTCATGCGCGGCCTGACCCTGCCCAACCCGACCGTGCGTCCGCTGGACGCGAGCGAGGCCGCC
>CAZEFG010000351.1:0-2450 GCA_964511355.1 uncultured Iamiaceae bacterium | reverse complement strand
CCGGCGACCGGAGCCGTCGAGCCGATCTTCACCAGCGACGAACCGGTGGCGGTGGTGGTGAACGACGCCGCGGTGGCCGTACTGGCCGGCCCTATGGCCGACGACTGCTCGCTGTCGGTAGTCGACCACCTGGGCGACGTGCGGTCAGAGACCCAGGGCGATTGCGCCGGTGCGGATGACGGCTCGACGCGCGCCTACATCTATGGCGACGGCGACCAGTTCGTGTGGGTGGACGCCGACACCATCCGCTACTTCGACGCCACGGGTGATCTCACCACCAGCTATCCCCTTGGGAGTCCCGCCGCCGATCCGACACCAGCCGGTCGTCTGCACCCGGGGACGGAGCGCGATGGCTGGTCGCTGCTGCGCCCCGATGGTTCCGAGGTGCTGAGCGACGATTGGGAATGGCATCTCGATGCCGGCGCCACCGCGGTGGCGATGGCACGCCAAGTCGAGACCGGGCCGTTCTGGCGTCAGAGCACGGTGTATGAGGTGGCCGTTGTCGAGGTGGCAACGGGCGATGTGTGTGGACGTCAGCGCACACCCCGAGCTGACTTTCCCGTCGCCAAGGTGCTCGACGGGTGCCGCGCCTTGGTCACCTCAGGTGAAGGCGCCAACGCCCGAAACTGGGTCATCGGCCATTAGGTTCTCAGCCCTGACCGATCAACTTTCGCGACGCAGGAGCTCAGAAAGGCGGAAGGCGAGGTCGAGCGACTGACGTCCGTTGAGACGGGGATCGCACACTGTCTCGTAGCGGGTGTCGAGATCGGAAGCCAGAACCTCGGTTGAACCGCCCAGGCACTCGGTGACATCGCCCCCGGTGAGTTCGATGTGAACGCCGCCCGGCCAGGTTCCCTCGGCCCGGTGGGCGTTGAAGAAGCCGCTGATCTCGGCGAGGACGTCTTCGAGATGACGGGTCTTGTGGCCCGACTCGGAGGTGAACGTGTTGCCGTGCATCGGATCGCAGGTCCACAGAACAGGGTGACCGGCGTCGGTGACGGCCCGAAGGATGGGACGCAGTTTGTCCTCTACCGCATTGGCTCCCATGCGGCTGATGAAGGTGAGACGGCCTTCGACGCGGTCGGGATTGAGCTTCTCGCAGATGGCGAGGGCCTCGTCGGGGGTGGCGGTGGGGCCGAGCTTGCAGCCCAGCGGGTTGCCAACGCCCGAGAGGAACTCGATGTGAGCTCCGTCGAGTTGGCGAGTGCGCTCGCCGATCCAGAGCATGTGGGCCGAGCAGTCGTACCAATCCCCGGTGAGTGAATCCTGGCGGGTGAGCGCTTCTTCATAACCAAGGACGAGCGCTTCGTGGCTGGTCCAGAACTCGGCTTGGTGCAGCTGCGGTTCGGTCTCGGTGTCGACGCCACACGCGGCCATGAACCGCAGGGCCCGGTCGATTCCCGCAGCGACCTCGTCGTATCGCTGCCCGGCGGGGGAGCTGGCGACGAACTCGCGGTTCCACTGGTGCACCCGGGTGAGATCGGCAAAGCCGCCCTGGGTGAACGCCCGCAAGAGGTTCAGGGTGGCCGCTGACTGGTGGTACGCGGCCAGGAGGCGTTCGGGGTCAGGGATGCGGGCCGCGGGGGTGAAGGCAGGTGAGTTGATGATGTGGCCCCGGAACGACGGCAGCTCCACGCCATCGATCGTCTCGGTCGGAGAGGAGCGGGGCTTGGCGAACTGCCCCGCGATACGGCCCACCTTGATGGCCGGGACGCCCGACGAGTAGGTGAGAACGACCGCCATCTGGAGAATGATCTTCAGCTTGTCGCGGATGCTGTCGGCGGAGAACTCGTCGAATGACTCCGCGCAGTCGCCAGCCTGGAGCAGGAATGCTTCGCCGCGCGCGGCGCGGCCGAGCTGGGTGGTGAGGTTACGTGCTTCGCCGGCAAACACCAGGGGCGGGAGCGAGGAAATGCTCTTCAACACCCTCTCGTAATGAGCGGTGTCAGGCCAGGTTGGCTGCTGCTCAGCAACAAGGGATTGCCAGGACGATGGGGTCCACATCGAAGTACTCACTTCACCAGGGTCATCCGTGGCGGCGCGTCAAAGCAACCTGGTTAGTGGATGAGGCTGACAATGCTACGCGGCGTCGATCTTCGCCTCGGCCTGCTCACGCACGACCGAGACCGCCCGCTTGACCAACCGTCGGGCCGCTTCGGCGGTGACGCCGAGGTCTTCGCCCACTTCGCGGTAGCTCTTCTTGCGGCCATCGTCGAGGCCGAACCGCTGCTCGACCGCCCTGCGCGCTCGTTCGTCGAGCACGTCGAGCAGATCGGTCACCGCGGCTTCATCGGCACGGGCCACGACCTCTTGTTCAGGCGTCGGGCCGCCGTCGGAGAGCAGGTCGACCAACTCGTTGCTGTCGTCGTCGCCGATGGTGCGGTCGAGAGAGGTCGGGGTGGTGAGGCGGTGCAGGCGGGCGTGCTCGTCGTCGAGCTCGTCGCCGTCGC
>CAZEFG010000350.1:0-2512 GCA_964511355.1 uncultured Iamiaceae bacterium | reverse complement strand
GCCAGGTGATGCTCGACGACGAAGACGTGTACGGGCCCAGGGTCGACCCCGTGGCTGTCCGCCGCCGGATCGGCATGGTGTTCCAGCGCCCCAACCCGTTCCCCACCATGTCGATCTACGAGAACGTGCTGGCCGGCAAGCGACTCAACACCAAGCGCATCCGCCGCGCCGACGCCGACGACATCGTCGAGCGCTCCTTGCGGGGCGCCAACCTCTGGGACGAGGTCAAGAACCGCCTCGACAAGCCTGGCTCCGGTCTGTCGGGTGGGCAGCAGCAGCGCCTGTGCATCGCCCGGGCGATCGCGGTCGAGCCCGAAGTGCTGTTGATGGACGAGCCATGTTCGGCGCTCGATCCCATCTCCACCTTCGCCATCGAAGCCCTGATGGAAGAGCTGAAGACCGACTACACGATCGTGATCGTCACCCACAACATGCAACAGGCAGCGCGGGTGAGCGACCGAACGGGCTTCTTCAACATCGAAGGCCCGGGCCGCCCCGGTCGCCTGGTGGAGATGGACGAGACCGCCAAGGTGTTCTCGAGCCCATCTGAGCAGGCGACCTCCGACTACGTAACCGGCCGTTTCGGTTGAGGCTCGGTCCGCTGATCCCCATGACCGAATCCGGTGGCCCCAACGACAACATCGAGCACACTGGTGTCGCGCTCGATTCGATTCAGCCGACAGGAGGACCCGTGGAGGTCCGCAACAAGTTCCACGACGAGTTGGACGACCTCAGGCAGGACACGGTCCGGGCCGCGGCCATGGTCACCGAGGCCATTCCCCGCGCCACCGAGGTGTTGTTGGCCGGCGACCTCGACCGGGCCCAGGAGCTGATCGAGGACGACGACGAACTCGACTTGCTGTCCCTGGAGATCGAGGAGCAGGCCTTCCGGCTCATGGCTCTCCAACAGCCCATGGCCAGCGATCTGCGGACCATCGTCGCGGTGCTGAAGCTCAACGGTGAGATCGAACGCTCCGGCGATCTGGCTGTCAACATCGCCAAGGCGTCGCGGCGCATCTACGGGGTGGAGTTCAACCCGCGCTGTCGAGGCCTCATCCAGGCCATGAGCGAGCAGGCCACGATGTTGCACCGCCACGCCGTCGACTCCTTCATCGAGGGCAACGCCGCGCTGGCCGCCGCGCTCGACGACATGGACGACCGCCTCGACGCGCTGAACAAGGAACTGGTGCAGGCGATCTTCGAAGCCCACCAGGAAGCCAGCATCGATCTGCAGGCGGCGGTGCAGATGGCCTTGGTGAGTCGGTTCTATGAGCGACTGGGCGACCACGCCGTGAACATGGGTGGGATGGTCCAGTTCGCGGTGACGGGCTGGATGCCAGAGCACACCGGGGCGGCCAGGGCCAAGGCCCGCCGCGAGGCCAAAGAGGTGCGCGACCAGCCGTGATCGGCATCGTCTTGGCTGTGGTGGCCACCGCCGCCGCCACCGGTCTCGGGGCCTGGGCGGTGATGCGCTCGCTCACCCAGAAGGTCGAGGAGCGGGTCGTCGAGGCAACCACCGTTCTCTCACCCGACGCGACCTCGTCGGGGAGTGGTCTGCCGGCCGCCCTCGACGACCTTCACCGGGTGGCCCATGCCATCGCCGCGGGGCGCGACGAGGAGATCGTGGCCGGTCAGCGGCTCAGCAGCGCGCTGGAAGCGCTTCCGGTAGGGGTGGTGGTGGTCGACGGCGGCGGTCAGGTCGTGTTCAACAACGAGACCGGCGCCCGGTACTCCTCGGCCCGTCACGGTGAGGCGCTGGTCGAGGCCGCCATGCGTGAGCTGCTGAACCAGGCGCTGCGGGGCGAGCGAGGCGTCGACACCATCGAGCTCTATGGACCTCCTCGACGGTTCATGGTCATCACCGCGGTGCCCTTCGACGACGACACGGCGGCACCCGGCGCGGTGGCGGTGATCGACGATGCCACCGAACGTCGCCGCCTCGAAGCGGTGCGCCGCGACTTCATCTCCAACATCAGCCACGAGCTGAAGACCCCGGTGGGGGCGCTGGCGCTGCTGGCCGAGACCCTCACCGACGAGCCGGACCAGGAGGTGGCGAGCCGCCTCGCCCACCGCATGTACAAAGAAGCTCACCGGGTGGCCCGCACCATCGACGACCTGCTCGAGCTGACCCGGATCGAGGCCGAGGACACCCCCCACCGGGAGGCGATCGCGGTGGCCGACCTCCTCGAAGATGCGGTCGAGCGCATGCGCCCGGCCGCCGAACAGAAGCAGATCGTCGTCGAACTACGGCGAAGCAGCGGTCACCTCACCGTGCTCGCCGACGGACGCCAACTCGTCTCGGCGGTGTTCAACCTCCTCGAGAACGCGGTCAAATACTCCGAGGCCGGCTCGAGCGTGGAGGTGTGGGCCACTACCGACGGCTCGACGGTCGATGTATCGGTGCGCGACCACGGCATGGGAATACCCAGCCGCGATCTCGACCGGGTCTTCGAACGCTTCTACCGGGTCGACCAGGCCCGCAGCCGCCAGACCGGCGGCACCGGGCTGGGGT
>CAZEFG010000349.1:0-2521 GCA_964511355.1 uncultured Iamiaceae bacterium | reverse complement strand
CGGCGTCGCGACCCCACTCACTGCCCCGGTGCCACTGGGGGATCATGGTGGCCGGAATGGCGTCGGCCACCCCGATCGGGGCGGGCGAGGTTCGAGCGATGAGGTCGCGGGTGCGGCGGTTCCACTCGGCCTGCTCGTTGGCGAGGCTCATCACCTTGGAGAGCTCGTTCTCGTCGAAGCGCCGACCGGTGCGGACCGTGACCCGGTCGATCAGCTCCTGAATCTCCGCCACCATCAGATCGAGGCGGCGGTCGCCGAATACCGATTCCCAATCGTCGTGTATGTGATCGAACCACCGGCGCGGGTGCAGGGGCGCCACGGTCGCTTCCAGGAGCATCAGCTCCGCACCGGTCTCGGCCGACCAGGCTTCAAAGATCTTGGCGGTGGCGTCGGTGGTGGTCTCGGCCACCAGCAGATCTACCGGTGGCAGGCCACCCCATGGGTCGTCGTTGGAAGGTTCGGCGAGCGCCGAGCCGAGGGCCATGGCGCTGTAGGCCTCGATGTCGTCGGGATATCCGAGATCGCGGAGTAGGCCGAGATAGCGAGGACCTTGCTGTTTGGCCGCACACACCGATGCCCACCACTGATTGACCACGTAGGGGATCCCCATGGACCGCAGGATCTCGTGGGGAGCGTCGGCGTTAACCACCGCCAGCGGAGCCCCGGCCGCAACCTCATCTCGCATGGCGGCGAACCAATCCCGCTGATACACCGTCGCCGCCCGCGACGCCTCCAACCCCTTCGGTCGCGGCCGGTTCTCCTCCCGCTCCGGCTTTACCTGTTTGGGTGCCGAGGTCGCGACCGCATCCTCATCGCCACGCTCAAACGAGGGCGGGAACGAGACGACATCGACACGGATGGCGGACGGCGTGAGGAGACGGCGTAAGTGGACGAGGTCCCAGGGGGGTCCGTCGTCGCCCGGGCGGAGGAAGGCCACCACGGCTTCGGCTCGGGCGCCGGCCGCGAGCTCCGCGAGGTGACGGGCGCGCGCTGCGATGGAGTGGCGACCCGTCCGGGGCGCTCCAGCGTGGGAGGCGGCCGCGAGTGCCTCGACCGGTGGTCGATGGAGGTCGATCAGCCCCTCGAACCAGGCCTGGCCCCAGTCGTGGTCCTCGGCCACCACGACCGCGCCCCCGTCTTCTAGTTCCTGGTACCGGTGCGGGTGGTCATGCGTACTTCCGGTGACGATGAGCCGACGCCCCTCGCGTGGCGGAAGCTGGTCCGCCTCGGCAAGCAGTTGGCGTAGGAGATCGGCGTGTTCGACCGGGCTCAACGTGGCCGCAGCACCGATGGCCGCGAGGGCCTCAGCGCCCGAGAGTCGGGGCACGTCGCCCTGACGCAATTCGGCCACCTGGCCCAGCAGCGAGCGTCGCTCGTTCGACCGCTTGATCGCCGCGGCCAGCTCGACCTCGGTGACCGGACGATCGACCAGGAAGCCGACCTGCTCGGTGAACTCGGCCACTACCTGGGCCGAGTGGTGACGGCTGGCGGCGGACTGCAGGTGGCCGATGTCGACCATGTGAATCGGGGGCACCTCGCCGATGCCGAGGTGGCGACACTCCGCGGCGTAGTGGAACAGGCGGGCCGAGGCCTCGGTGTCGTGGGAGACGAACACCGCGGACAGCCCGGCGTAGGTGCCGTCGAGCAGGCGTTGCAACTGCGACCGGGCCATGACGTCGATGGCTGGCTCGGCCACCGCGTCGGCCATCGGAGTGGGGGCACCAGGCTCGGCGGCACAGATCCGCACCGCTCTCAACCCCACGGCGTCGAACACCTCGACCGGCACATCGGTACCGATATAGCCGACGACAGGACCCGCCGGGTCGGGGTGAGGCACGCCTCGGAGCCTGGCTTCATACGCCGCCCGCAGACGGACCAGGGCCGGTGACTCCGCGGAGATCGACCTCGCGTCAGCCGTCATGGCCCTAGATGGCTCCCGCCTGGCGAAGTTCGGCGAGGCGCTCGGGCGTATACCCGAGCAGCTTCTCGTACACATCGTCGTTGTGCTCGCCTACGAAGGGGGCAGGTCGATCGTGGGCGGCGTGGGCGCCCGAGAACTTGATGGGTAGGCCGGGGCCGAACACGCCGTCGACGCTGCCATACGTCGGGTGGTGCACCGGGCTGGTTCCCCCGGCCGCCTGCACGGCAGGGTCGGTGACGGCTTCGATGGGGTCGCGCACCTCGGCTGCTGGTACGTCGTTGGCCAACAGAATGGCCAGCGCCTCGTCGCGGGGGAGCGGTCGCATCCAGTCTTGGATCATGGCGTGAAGTTCGTCGGCGTTGGCGACCCGGCGATCGCGGCTGGAGAACCGTTCGTGGTCAGCCAACTCGGGCTCCCCGATGGCCTGGAACACCCCCCGGGCGAAGGGATCGGTGGGACCACATATCGCCACCCAACCGTCGCTCGCCGCGAACACACCGAACGGAGCCAGGCGAGGAACGTAGTTGCCGCTCCGCAGGGCGATTCCCGCCTGTTCGAGGATCTGGAAGTGCTCGGCCGACACCAGGGCGGTGAGCGAGC
>CAZEFG010000348.1:0-2522 GCA_964511355.1 uncultured Iamiaceae bacterium | reverse complement strand
TCATCAGTCAGGTGGGCAACTACGGAGAGATCTTCGAGCGCAACGTCGGGGCCGACACCCCCCTCGCCCTGCCGCGAGAACTCAACGGCCTGTGGAGCGACGGCGGGCTTCACTACCCGATGCCATACCGCTAGGCCACGAAGATTGTCCTCGTCGGGGTCAACCCGGCGACGGGTCGGAGGCATCGTTCACCAGCGATGCCTCCGACCTGACGGGCCCGAGTTGCATAGAGGAGGCGAATGACCGCAGTTGTCGATGCTCCGGGACCGCCCGGGAACCCGGCTCAGGCCGCCCGGCCGCCCTTGTGGCGCGACGTCAGGGTGGTGCGGTTGGTGCTGCAACTGGTCTTTGCCGTGGCGGTGGTGGCCGCCATCGCCTTCCTCTACTCCAATCTCATCGAGAATCTCACTCGCCAGGGAATCCGCACTGACTTCGGCTATCTCGACCAGCCTGCGGGGTTCCAGATCCTGGGCTCGGATTTTCGGGCCAGTCAATCGGTCCGAGACGCCTTGCTGGTCGGTTTCGGCAACACCATTTCGGTGGCGGTTATCGGCATCGTGCTCACCACCATCCTGGGGGTGGTGATTGGTGTGGCCAGCCTCTCCACCAACTGGTTGGTGCGCAAGGCGGCCACCTTCTACGTCGAGGCGCTGCGCAATCTGCCGCCGCTAATCGTCATCGTGTTCATGTTCCAGGCGGTGATCCTGGCCCTGCCGTCGGTGCAGAACGCAACCGTGTGGTTCGACGGCTTGGCCGTGTGGACTGTGCGCACCATCTCATTCGCGGCGCCGACCCTCGATGACGGATCCGGCGCCTTCGTGGCCGCGCTCGGAGCCTCGGCCGTTGTGGCCGTGGCGCTGTGGTGGTGGCGCACACGGCTCAACATTCGCACCGGCACTCCCCACCATCGGGTGCTCATCGCCGGTGGGGCCTTCATCGGGTTGTCGGTGCTGGCGTGGCTGGTGACCGGCCGCCCGTTGGGGCTCGAAAAGCCCGAGGTCACCGGACGCCTGCTCACCGGCGGGTGGTCGATGAGCGCCAACTACGCCGCGGTCCTGTTCGCCCTGGTCGTCTACACCGCCAGCTACATCGCCGAGATCGTGCGAGGCAGCGTGCAGGCGGTTCCCCGCGGCCAATCCGAGGCTTCCTCGGCCCTGGCGCTGTCGGGCTTCCAACGGCTGCGTTTCGTGATCCTGCCCCAGGCGTTTCGCATCGCGGTTCCGTCCATCGCCAACCAGTACCTCAACCTCACCAAGAACTCATCGCTCGCCCTGGCAGTCGGATTCGCTGAACTCACCTCGGTCACCGTCATAGCCATCGGTAATGGTGCCCCCGCACCCCAGTCGATCGGTGTGCTGATGCTGGCGTACCTGGTGTTGTCGTTGGTGATCGCCGCCATCACAAACCTCATCAACCGGCGCTTCCAGTTGGTGACCCGATGACCACCGTCGACATGGCGAAGCCGGCGCCTCGGGGACGCGAATTGGGCCCGCCCGACACCCACGTGGGGCCGTTGGCCTGGGTGCGCAACAACCTGTTCAACTCGGTGCTCAACAGCATCCTCACCCTGGTGTTCGGGCTGTTCCTCGCCTGGGCGGCGTACCGGGGGTTGCGGCTGGTGCTGATCAACTCCGAGTGGGAGATCGTCCGCCGCAACCTCACCTCCTTCATGGTCGGCCGGTTCCCACGCGATCAGCTTTGGCGCCCGTGGGCGGCCACCGCCGTGTTGGCGCTCACGTTGGGCCTGGTGGCGGGGGCCGCATCGGTCACCGCCGCTGAGATCGCCAGGTCCGAAGGGCGTTCGCTCGGCCGGATCACGTGGCGAGGTCGCCTGCGTCGATTCTGGCCGTTGGCTCTGCTGGTGGTGGTGTTGTTGAGCTTCACCCGCACCATCGCCCCCACCCTTCTCACTGCCGGGATCCTGGCCCTCGGCGTGGGTGCCCGCTCGATCGGTACCCGCCTTCCCGGGGTCCTGCGCCGGTCGCTCATGACCATCGCGTTGGTCGGAATGATCGCGGCTATGACGTTGCTGGCCGGCTTCGGTGGCGTGCCGTGGAACAACTGGGGTGGCCTGCACCTCAACGTCTTCGTGGCCGCCGCCGGCATCGTTCTCGCCTTCCCGCTCGGCATAGTGCTGGCTCTCGGTCGGCGATCGTCGCTACCGGCGGTCAGGGTCGCCTCGGTCGCCTACATCGAACTGTTCCGGGGTGTCCCCCTCATCTCCTTGCTGCTGATGGGCCAGTTCATGATCGGGTTCTTCCTACCCGCGGGAATGGACCCGCCCAGCGGGTTGGTTCGCGCCTTGATTGCCATCGTCATCTTTGAGTCGGCCTACATCGCCGAGATCGTGCGGGGTGGCCTGCAGGGGGTCGACCGAGGCCAGATCGAGGCGGGCCAGGCCCTGGGGCTGTCGGCCTTCTCGGTGGTGCGGCGCATCCAGATGCCTCAGGCGCTGCGGGCGGTGATTCCCGCCATGGTCGGCCAGTTCATCAGCCTGTTCCAGGACACGACCTTGTTGTCGA
>CAZEFG010000347.1:0-2551 GCA_964511355.1 uncultured Iamiaceae bacterium | reverse complement strand
GCCGATCTGGAACTCCCACTGGCCCATCATCACCTCGGCGTTGGTGCCCGAGATGTTGATACCGGCCTTGATGCACGCTTCGGTGTGCATCTCGACGACCTCGCGACCCCAGATCTCGTCGCTACCCACGCCGCAGTAGTACGGACCCTGCGGCCCGGGGAACCCACCCTGGGGCCAACCCAACGGGCGGCCCTCCTTCAGGAAGGTGTATTCCTGCTCGATACCGAACCACGGCTCCTGATCGGCGTACTTGGCCGCCACCTCGGCGCACGCGGCGCGGGTGTTGGTGGGGTGAGGGGTCATGTCGGGCAACAGCACCTCGCACATGACCAGCACGTCGTCACCGCCTCGGATGGGGTCGGGGTAGACCGCGACCGGGTTCAGGACGCAGTCGGAGTTGGACCCCGGCGCCTGGTTGGTGCTCGATCCGTCGAAACCCCAGATGGGGGGCTCCACCCCGTCGGCGATGACCTTGGTCTTCGATCGCAGTTTGCTCGTCGGCTCAGTGCCGTCGATCCAGATGTACTCAGCCCGGTAGCTCACACTTGTTCCTGTTCTCTCACGTGTGGGGATCGTCGGGCCGTCGGCCCTACGACGGTGCACGTTCGCGCCTGGCGATTTCTCGTTCGTTGCCCATTTGTGAACGGAGTGTGAACGGCTTCTCAGGCTAGGTAGGTGGCCGGTGCGACGTGGCACCATGGCGGAATGGAACGCCAGCAGGACTACGTGATGAGGACCGTCGAGGAGCGCGGGGTACGACTAGTTCGCCTGTGGTTCACCGACGTGCTCGGACATCTCAAGTCGTTCGCCATCTCGCCCGCCGAGCTCGAGGTCGCCTTCACCGAAGGCATGCTGTTCGACGGATCAGCCATCGACGGCTTCTCCCGGGTCCAGGAGAGCGACGTGCTCGCCCGGCCCGATCCGAACACCTTCGAGCTGTTGCCCTGGGCGGGCGAGGACGCCACCACGGCGCGCATGTTCTGCGACATAGACAACTCCGACGGCGGGCCTTTCGCCGGCGACCCCCGAGGTGTCCTGAAGCGCAACCTCGACAAGGCCCGCGACCGCGGATACTCCTTCTTTGTGGCTCCCGAGATGGAGTTCTTCTACTTCGCCGACGGCGACCCCACCTCGCCGCCGAAGCCACTCGATTCCGCGTCCTATTTCGACCTCACCACCGCGGATGTGGCCGGCACCATTCGCCAACGCACCATCCACATGCTCGAAGCGATGGGCATCCCAGTCGAGTACTCATTCCACGAAGACAGCGCCAGCCAACACGAGATCGACCTGCGCTACACCGACGCTCTTTCGATGGCCGACAACGTGATGACCTTTCGCCTGGTGGTGCGCGAGATCGCCATGGAGGCCGGGGTCCATGCCACCTTCATGCCCAAGCCGATGGCGGGAGTGCAGGGCTCGGGCATGCACAGCCACCTATCGCTGTTCGAGGGCGACACCAACGCCTTCTTCGACGACGACGACCCCTACAAGCTGTCCAAGGTCGGCCGGTCGTTCATTGCCGGACTGTTGCACCACGCCCCCGAAATAACCGCCATCACCAACCAACTGGTCAACTCCTACAAACGCCTCATCGTCGGATACGAAGCTCCGGTATATGTCTCGTGGGCCCGCAACAACCGCTCGGCCCTTATCCGGGTTCCGGTCACGAAGTCGGGCAAGGCATCGTCAACCCGGATCGAGTACCGCTCCCCCGACCCGGCGGTGAACCCCTACCTGGCGTTCTCGGTGTTGTTGGCTGCGGGCATGGCTGGCATCGAAGGCGACTACGAGCTGCCACCAGAGGCGGCCACCAACGTCTTCGAACTCACCGACCAGGAGCGCAAGGCCGCCGGCCTGCGAGCACTTCCCCAGTCCCTCGCCGAGGCCCTCGACGAGATGGAGCGCTCCGAACTTGTCGCCGAGACCTTGGGCGAGCACATCTTCGAATGGTTCCTCCGCAACAAGCGAGCCGAATGGGCTGACTACAAGGCGCACGTCTCTCAGTTCGAGCTGAACCGCTACCTCCCCAGCTGGTAGAGATGGAACCACTCCTGCTCTACCCCGACCCGGGTCCGCCCGAGCTGGCTCAAGCCCTCGACCGCGCCGGCTACCCGTGGAAACCGGTAGGCGACGAAGACAGCGCGCAGCGCCACGAACCCCCCGACGGCTGGGCGGGTGCCATCGTCTGTGCCGACTCCGATCCCGAGGGCGCCTTCGCGGTGTGTCGAGCGGTTCGCAAACGCGACGTGCCCCTCGAACCGCTGCTGTTGCTGGTGTCGGCGAAGCAGCTCGCCGACCTCGACCTGCGCGAGGACCTCTTCGACGACTTCTTGGTTACGCCGTTTCACCCCGTCGAGCTCGACGCCCGGCTCAAGCACCTGTTCTGGCGCACCGGTCGCGGCACCCGGCCGGAGCTGATCGAGTACGGCGAACTGATCCTCAACCTCGAGACCTACCAGGCCACCGTCAGCGGTCGGTTCATCGACCTGACCTACATGGAGTACGAGCTGTTGAAGTTCCTGGCCGCTCACCCCGGCAAGGTCTTCAC
>CAZEFG010000346.1:0-2560 GCA_964511355.1 uncultured Iamiaceae bacterium | reverse complement strand
CCACGCTGACCGCGCCGAGCACGCCGATGGCGTCGTGGCAGCGGTGCGGGATGAAGGTGCGGGTGCTGATCGAACCGCCCTCGCGAGGGGGCGCAACCAGCGTGAGCTTGGGCACGGTGGCCGAGCCGACATCGCCGAGGCCCATGAGTGGTCCGGCCTGAAGCCGGATCGCCTCGATGCGCTGCCGCAACGTGTCGTTGGCTTCGAGTTCGGCCGGCGACTCGTAGCCCGTGATGTCGAAGTCGGCCGCCGCCATGACCACCACCGGCATGCCGTTGTCGATGAGGGTGACCTCGACGCCGTCGATGGTGTCGGTGCGGTTTCCGGTGGGCAACAGGGCACCGCAGGATGACCCCGCCGTGTCGGCGAAGTCGATGCGGATCTCGGCCCCGGTACCCGGCACTCCGGCGATGGCCGTCGTGCCCGAATACACCGGCCGACCGCCCCGCACGGGGAAGTTGGCGGTCGCGATACCGCCGGTGTTGACCATGTGGATGGCGACCGAGGCCGAGGTGGCGGCCGGGTCGCACGGCACCAGCGCACGCTCGACGGCGAAGGGCCCGACCGCCGAGAGGATGTTGCCGCAGTTCTGTCGGTCCGTGACGACGGCCTCGTCGACCACCACCTGCAGGAACAGGTAGTCGACGTCGGCGCCGTCGACGGTAGGGGGGCCCACCACCGCCACCTTGCTGGTGAGGGGGTGGGCCCCGCCCAAACCGTCGATCTGACGGGGATCCGGCGACCCCATGACCGACAGCAGGAGTGCGTCGCGATCGTCCCGATCTACGGGCAGGTCAGACGCAACGAAACACAGGCCTTTGGAGGTACCGCCGCGCATGATCATCACCGGTACCCCGGAAGTCTGGAGATCGGGTTCGATGCTCATGGCGGCAGTTCCTCCATCACCTGTCGAAAGGGTGACTAGGGCGTCCAGATGAGGGCGTCGATGTCGGGCTCCTCATCGAGGACCCCGAACTGGGCCGCGAGCGCCCCAACCTCACGCAGCGACTCGACGTTGATCTCGGGACCCCAGGTGGCCAGGGCGATCTGATCGATCACCTCGGCCGGCGAGGGCGAGTAGGTCTTGATGATCTCGCGGGCGGCATCGGGATCGTCGTCGGCGGCCTGCAGCGAACGCTCCATGGCCCGCTGGAACCTCTGCGCCACATCGGCGTTGTCGGCGAGCCAGGCTTCGGCGGCGAAGAACAAGGCGATGCTCTGGCCGGGCGAGGTCTCGTACATGGGGTCGGCGAGGCTGGTGAAGCCCATGCCCTCGCCCATGGTGATGAACGGCTCAGCCTGCCAGGCCGCATCGACAGCACCACTTTCGAGGGCACCGTTCATGTCGGGGAAGGGCATCTCGACGAACTCGACCGTCGAGCTGTCGACGCCGTTGTTCTCCATGGCCGCCCGCACCGTGACGTCGCCCAGGTTGTTGAGGGTGGTGATGGCCACCTTCTTGCCCGCCAGGTCCTCGAGCGAGGTGATGCCGCTGTCGGGGGTGACCATGATGGCGTTGGGGTTGTCGGCCCCTTCGTCCTCGGTGGCGGCATACACCGCGTTGGCGATCACCTGGATCGGGACGTTGTTCTGCCGCGCCAGCATCAGCGAGACGTTGTTGCTGAAGCCGATCTGGAAGTCGTCGTTGAGCACGGCCGGGACGATGGCGGCGCCGCCCTGGGCGAACTCGGGCTCGATGATGAGACCTTCTTCTTCGAAGTAGCCACGGTCCATGCCCAGATAGAGCGGGGCCATGTCGGCGATGGGCAGGATGCCGACCTTGAGGGTCACCATCTCCTGATCATCGCCGCCGTCGTCGTCGGCGGTGGTGGTGGTGCTGTCGTCGCCAGCGGTGGTGCTGGTGGTGGAATCGGCGGTGTCTCCGTCGTCGTCACCGCAGGCGGTGAGGACCAGGGTCAGCACGGCAAGAATGCCGAGCAGGGTTCTCCATGTTGTGCGCATTGGTCTCTTCCTGTTGGGTTGGTTGGGATTGGTTGAATACGGGTCAGGCGACCGTCGTGCGGGTGCTCTCGGCCTTGATGGAGGCGAAGATGCGGGCCCGGAGATGGGCGAACTCGGGCAGTTCCTTGGTGGCGATCTGGTCGCGCGGCCTCGGAAGATCGATCGGGATCGATTCCTTGACCCGGGTGGGCGAACTCGAAAGGACGACCACCCGGTCGGCGAGGTACACCGCCTCGTCGATGTCGTGGGTGACGAGGAGCACGGTCAGCTGCGTGCGCTCCCACACGTCGAGGAGCAGGTCTTCGAGTTCGGCCCTCGTCTGGGCGTCGACCGAGGCGAAGGGTTCGTCCATGAGGAGGATCTCGGGCTGGTAGGCCAGGGCCCGGGCGATGGCCGTGCGCTGCTGCATGCCGCCCGACAGCTGCCAGGGGTACTTGTGAGCGTGGTCACCGAGCCCCACCGATTCGAGGGCTTCGGCGGCGAGCCGGTTGCGTTCGGCCTTGGCCACCCCCCGCGCCTGGAGAGGCATGGTGACGTTGCGGTGCAGGTCGAGCCATGGCAGCAGCGAACGGCTGTAGTCCTGGAACACCACCGCCAT
>CAZEFG010000345.1:0-2561 GCA_964511355.1 uncultured Iamiaceae bacterium | reverse complement strand
GCCCGGTGACGCCGACCAGAACGATCCGTTCCCGGAAGGCCCTCTCGATGAACGCACCCTGCTCGCCACCGAACTCGCCGAAGGCCCCACGGTGGGATTCCACCGGGACGGCGTGATTCTCAGCGGGCAGGTCGTCGTGAGGATCAGCCATCGACAACCTCGATGTCGGCAATGTGGACCGCCGGACCGGTCAGCACGGCGCGGTCGTCGAATAGGTCGACCCGGACCGAGCCTCCGGGCATCTCGACTTCGGCGTAGCCGTCGACGAGCCCCCACCGACTGGCCGAGTAGGCCGCGGCACAGGCCCCGGTGCCACAAGCCTGGGTGATGCCTACGCCCCTTTCCCATACGGCGAGGGACAGCGAGTTGGGTGCGGCGCCCGGCGCGATCAGCTCAAGGTTTACCCCTTCGGGGAACTGCGCTTCGATGGCCGGTCCGGCAACGGCCAGGTCTACGGCCTCGGGATGCTCCACCCAAGCGACCAGGTGAGGGTTGCCCAGTGAGGCGGTGGCTGATTCCTTCACGACGAACGGAAGGATCGGCTCGATATCGGGTCCGGGTCCGACGACACCCATATCGACCCGAACCGAAACTTCGTGTCGATGGGCGCCAACACTGACCACCAGTTGGCGTCGTCCGGCGTCGGTGTCGACCACCACGTCGATCTCCCGCTCGCCGCGGGTGCGCGCAATGGCCTGACCCAGACAGCGGATGCCGTTGCCGCTCATCTCGGCTCGGCTGCCGTCGGCGTTGAACAGATGCATCACCACGTCGATCTCGGAACCGTGTTCGGGGACAGTGCCGTGGATGAGACCGTCGGCGCCGATACCAGAACGACGGTCGCACAGCTGGCGCGCCAGGTCGGGTCCGGCGACCACCGGATGGTGGTTGGCCTCGTCGAGCACGACGAGGAAGTCGTTTCGAAGTCCGTGGTGCTTGGAGAGCCTCATTGCCACCAGTCTCGCCTGTCGGCATCGAACTCCACCATCGAGATCGTCATTTACTCGTGATGGCCAGCACGTCGGCCACCAGCGCGGACAGCGGACGGTCAACGTCGAGCCATGTGATCCGGGGATCGCGTGCGAACCAGCGCTGCTGGCGGCGAGCGAAACGGCGGGTGCGTCGGATGGCCAGGTCGAGCGCATCGTCAAGGCTGACTCCGCCGCTCAGGTGCTCGGCCAGCTCCTTGTAGCCCAAGGCCTGAGCCGCCGTGCGCGACCAGCCCCGAGGGTCGTCGAGCAGGCGCCGCACCTCGTCGACGAACCCCGCTTGGATCTGGTTGCGATACCGATCGGCGATTCGCTGGTCGAGGTCGGGGCGGGTTCGGTCGATGCCCACCATCACGACATCGGTCGGCGGATAGTGTCCGACCCCCGGCCCGAACGACGAGAACGGGCGACCACTGCCCAAGGTCACCTCGAGGGCCCGCAGGACCCGGCGGCGGTTGGTCGGCTCCATCCGCGCCGCGGCCGTGGGGTCGAGCTCGACCAGGCGCCGGTGCAGCGCTGGGGTGTCGGGCTCGGCTTCGAGCGTCGCCATCACGTCGGGGTACCGGCCCGGGATGTCGAAGTGGTCGACCACGGCCTGTACGTAGAGTCCCGTGCCCCCAACCAGGATCGGCCAGCCACCCCGCGCCCCGACATCGGCGACAGCACCCCGCACCAAAGCCTGGAACTGGGCGAGCGTGAACTCCTCGTGGGGGTCGACCACGTCGATCCCGTGATGCGGGATCTCACCTTGTTCGGCCACGCTTGGTTTGGCGGTACCGATGTCCATTCCTCGGTAGACCTGCATGGAGTCGACCGAGATCAGCTCGGTTCCCGGGACATGGCGCGCGATCGCTAGGGCCAGGGCGGACTTGCCCGACGCGGTGGGCCCCACGATGGCCAGCGGCCGACGCTTGGTCTCCACTTTCGGTCAGAAGAACTCGTCGAGCATCACAAAGAAGTCGAGTCGCCTCAGGTCGATGCGGATCGGCGGTCCAGCGTTGGTGTAGGTGTCGATGAAGAAGCCGGCCGCATGGGCTCCGAAGTTGTGTCCGACGCTGCGGGCGGCGACGCCGAGGTCGCGGTGGCGGTCCCCCACCCCGCAACGCCCCAGATCGATGTAGCCACTGAGCTCGCCTCGGTCGATGATGACGTTGGGAACGCAGAAGTCTCCGTGCAGGACCACGAGATCATCATCGCCGTCCACCCGTGATGCCAGCAGCACCTCGTAAAGCTCGGGGGCGCTCAGTCCGTGGTACATGGGGCCGAAGTCGGTGGTGTCGACCAGGCCGGCATCGACCCGCTGGCGGGCGCGGTCGATGTCCGATGAAGTCGTCGAGTCGAACGGACAGTCACCCACCGGCAAGGTGTCGTGGAATCGACGTAGCGCCGTGGCCAGGGTGCGCAACAGGAGCTCAGGGTCGACACCGTTGACCGGATCGGTGGCGTCGCTGCCCTCCAGCGCGGTCGTCGCCAGCCATTCGTGGTTCTCGTCGGCATCGGCGGTGACGACCTCGGGGACCGGCAGGTACGGGGCGATCCAACGCAGGCGTTCGGCCTCGCCCCGCAGGGAGG
>CAZEFG010000344.1:0-2561 GCA_964511355.1 uncultured Iamiaceae bacterium | reverse complement strand
CCGGTGAAGAAGATGTGGTCGAAGCGCTGATTGAGCACTTCCTGGGCCACGTCGGGGCCACCTTCGATGACGGCGACCGCCGACGGGTCGAGGTAGCGGCCGATGAGCTCGGCCAGCAGCGACGAGGTGGCAGCCGATACCTCCGACGGCTTGATCAGCACGGCGTTACCGGCGGCCAAGGCGGCCACCAACGGGGTCACCACCAACTGCACCGGGTAGTTCCACGGGGCCATGATCAGCGCCACGCCGTATGGCTCGGCCACGATCTCGGCCCGGCCGGGCTTCTGGGTTACCGGTACCTTCACCCGCCGGGGCTCGAGCCAGTCGTCGAGGTGCTTGAGCGTATGGTCGAGGTCGCTTAGCGAAATGCCGATTTCGGTGGCGTAGGCCTCGGTAGGGGACTTGGCCAGGTCGGTGGCCAGAGCCTCGACGATGGCCGTCTCGTTGTCGGTCAGCATCGAACGCAAGGACAGGATCTGCTCGCGGCGCCAGCGGGCCGGGCGCGTCACCCCGGACGAGAAGGTCGTGCGCAGGCGTTCGACCACCTCGGCGACTTCGGCCTCGCCCGGGATTTCGGTGCTGGTGAGCTGGCTGGTCATGGGTCCCTCCGACTGGTGCTGACACCCACGCTAGGACCTGTCGCCCCTTCCGGGTCGGCCGTCGGCTCGCTACCCTCCACCTCGTGACCTCTGAGATCCCCCTCCCTTCAGATACCCGGCCCCGGCTGAAGCGCCAGCTCACCGAACTGGCCACCAACTTCCGTTGGGTGTGGGATGTGCCCACCCAGCAGGTCTTTGCCCGCATCTCCGCCGACGGCTGGGAGGTTGGCCACCGGGCACCCCTTCAGCTGCTGGCCGACGTGACCGACGCCCAGTGGGACGAGCTCGCCACCGACACCACCTACATCCAGGTCGTCGATCAGGTCCACGAACATCTGGTGGCCTACGTGAAGTCCGGCCGTCCGTACCGCGCCCCGCAGGTGGCGTACTTCTCGCCCGAGTACGGGATCGCCGAGAGCCTGCCCCAGTACTCGGGCGGCCTGGGGGTCCTGGCGGGCGATCACCTCAAGGCGGCCAGCGATCTCGACCTCCCGCTCGTGGGCGTCGGCCTGTTCTACCGGCAGGGGTTCTTCCGCCAGGAGCTGGTGCCCGGCACCGGCCAGATCGAGCGCTACCACGACCTTGACGCCACCATGATCGGGCTCAAGAAGGTGCCCGGCGCGGCCGCGTCGGTGACCGTCGGTGACGAGCTGGTCGCCGTGCAGGTCTGGCGGGCCGATGTGGGGCGAATCCGTCTCTTTCTGCTCGACACCCACGTCGACGGCAACTCCGAACGGGCCCGCCACATCACCGACCGGCTCTACGGCGGCGACCAGGAGCACCGGGTCCGTCAGGAGATGATCCTCGGTGTCGGCGGTGTCCGGGTCCTGCGCTCGATGGGGTTGGCGCCCCGGGTGTACCACCTGAACGAGGGTCATGCGGGCTTCCTCGCCCTCGAACGGATCAGGGCCCACATGGTCTCCACCGGTGTCGATCTCGACGCTGCGGTCGATGCAGTGCGCCAGGGGCTGGTCTTCACCACCCACACCCCTGTGCCGGCCGGAATCGACCGCTTCCCCCGTGATCTGATCGAGGCCTATCTGGGCGGCTGGGCCGAGGGCCTGGGGGTCACCATCGACCAACTCATGGCGCTCGGATATTTCGCCCCTGACGGCGACGGCGTGTTCAACATGGCCGCCTTCTGTCTGCGGGTGTCCGACCACGCCAACGGCGTGTCTCGTCTCCACGGCGAAGTGAGTCGTTCGATGTTCCGTCCGGTGTTCCAGCCGGTGTCCCCCGGGATCCACGACCGCGACGTGCCGATCACGTCGATCACCAACGGCGTGCATGCCCGTACCTGGACCTCGCCTGAGGTGCAGGCGATCCTCGATCGGGTGGTGGGGCCCGATTGGCCCGAGGAGTCAGCGGACCGGTGGTCGGCGGTCACCTCCCTCGACGACGAAGAGATCCGGACTGCTCGCCGGGCCGCCCGGTCCCGCTTGGTTGACTACGTGCGGGTCAGGCTCCAGGACCGCGGCCAGGACGCCGCCGCCGACGTGCTCGATCCCGACGTGCTCACCATCGGCTTCGCCCGTCGGTTCGCCACCTACAAGCGCGCCACGCTGTTGCTGACCGACCGCGCCAGGCTCGAGTCGCTCATCGGCGACGCCGATCGTCCGGTGCAGTTCGTGTTCGCCGGCAAGGCTCACCCCGCCGACGAGCCGGGCAAGGCCCTGCTGCGCCAGGTGCTCGAAGCTTCGACCGACCCCGCCCTCGCCGGTCGTTTCGTGTTCCTCGACGACTACGACATCGGTGTTGCCCGGGCGCTTTACCACGGCAGCGACGTGTGGCTGAACAACCCCGTGCGACCCCAGGAAGCGTGCGGCACCTCGGGCGAGAAGGCCGCCCTCAACGGGGCGCTCAACTTCTCGGTGCTCGACGGTTGGTGGGACGAGATGTTCGACGGAGGCAACGGCTGGGCCATCCCGTCGTTCTCCGAATTCGAGGATCGCGTCACCCGCG
>CAZEFG010000343.1:0-2566 GCA_964511355.1 uncultured Iamiaceae bacterium | reverse complement strand
CCAGGGTGAGGTGGTCCTTGTGGGGATAGGTGATGGCGGGGTACAGCACGAAGCGACCAGTGATCCCGAGGCGGGCGAGTACCGGCCCGACCGGCGAGGGATCGGGCAGCGGCGGTACACCGTGGTGAACCCGGCGGACTTTGGCCGGGTCGACGTCGAAGCGTTCGAGAACCCGGCCGCGCACCCAATCGGACGGTGTCAGGATCAGGTCAGCCCGAGCCACCGAACGGGGCACCACCTGCCCCAGCCAGGCCCGCTTCACCGGGTGGAAGTGCTGGGGGAACTCAAAGGGCTGCAGGTCGTGGATCGACAACACGGTCCCCGTGTCGGCCGAAGGCCGCACCAAGGGCACGCCTTTCACCAAGGGCATCGTGCCGCCCAGGTGGTGCATGGCGTCGACGCGGCGACGACGCATCCGGTCGATCAGCCAGGTCTGTTCGGCACCCACCCGCAGCGCCTTGGCGCGCCCCGATAGCGGGGCGACCTCGACGTCGAACTGTTCCGCCAGCTCGGGATGGGCATCAATGAACGGCTCTAGAGCGAACAGCACGTGACGTAGGTCGTCGGGTGGGTCAGCGGCGATGGCGTGCAGGGTCGTGACCGTGGATACCTCGGAGCCACCGACCACGCCCGGCACCAGCCACAAGAGGTTGACACCGACCAGCGCAGGCGCCGCGGTCACGGCACCAGCTCGCGGTAGGCGGCGAGGGTCAGTTCGGCGGTGCGGTCCCATGAGTATTCGGCCGCGATCGCCCGGGCCTGGTCGACCAGCAAAGGGCGATCGCCATGGAGCACCGAGAGCATGCCCGCGGCGATCGCGTCAGGGTCGCGTGGATCGACCGCCACTCCCCCGCCGGCGGCCACCAGCTCCTCGGTCGCGGTGCCGGTGGAGGTGACCACCGGGGTCCCCTGGGCCATGGCCTCAAGCACCGGCAGGCCGAATCCCTCAAGCAGGCTCGGGTAGCAGAACACCTCGGCCGCGGCGTACAGCGGCGCGAGATCGGCCTGGGGCACGAAACCCAACGACCGCACCCGCGCTCCGCCGCCCGGGCCCGAACCCACCCCACCGCCGTGGTCGCCCCATCCTTCGGGACCGACGAGCACCAGGTCGATGTCGGCTTCGGCTGCCAGCTGGGCGTGAGCGGCGAGCAGACCCGACAGGTTCTTGCGGGGTTCGAGCGTGCCAACAAAGAGGGCGAACCGTGCGGGCAGCGAGTAGGCGGCCCGCACCCGCTCGACCTCGAGGTCAGGCGCGGCCGCGGCGCTCACCCCTAGTGGCACCAGGCGCAACCGATCGGGATCGAAATCGTTGGCGATGCAGTCGTCGAGCGTCGCCTGGCTGGAGCACAGGACGAGATCGGCCCGCTGGCGGGTGAGCTCGATCGCTCGACGCATGAAGCTCACGCCCCGGCGGGTGAAGGTCGACGGGTCGTGCAAAACGGCAAGATCGTGGACGGTGACCACCAGAGGCACCGAACGCGGCGGCACGGCCACCCCGGTGGCGTGGATCACATCGATTCTTCCGGTGGCATCCTCGACATGAGGCCACCCGAGATGGTGCCAACCCTCGTACATGAGAAGTCGGGGGATCGGCAGGTGTTCGACCGGGATCGATGGCACCCACGGTTCGGGCGGCGGTGCCTTGTGGCGGGCGGCCAGCCCCACGAGGTTGAGGTCTGAGCCGACGCCTTCGAGATCCTGCATGGCCGCCACCAGATCCAGAGCGGCGCGCGCGGTGCCACCGGGGACCCGGTGCCAGCACTGCTCCAACGTGACGGCCACTCGCATGGACCCGAGTCTGACACGACACCCGAGGCGGTTCGGGACGGCCCAGCGGTGCCCCTTACACTCGGGTTCCATGCCCCTCAAGGTCCTCGTCACCGGCAGCGCCGGGCTCATCGGTTCAGAAGCCGTCCAGTTCTTCGATGCGATGGGCGCACGGGTCGATGGCATCGACAACAACATGCGGGCCGATTTCTTCGGCGATCAGGGAGACGTCACCTGGAACCGTCAACGTCTCGAAGCCACCTGCTCCAACTACACCCATCACAATCTCGACATCCGTGATCGCCAGTCGGTGGCCGACCTGGTGGCTCGCCTGCAGCCTGAACTTCTCATCCACACGGCCGCCCAGCCCAGCCACGACCTGGCGGCATCTCGCCCCTTCGATGATTTCGACGTCAACGCCGGGGGAACCATGGCGTTGCTCGAAGCGTGTCGTCTGCATGCGCCCGACGTGGTCTTCATCCACATGAGCACCAACAAGGTCTACGGAGACAACCCGAACCGGTTGCCTCTGATCGAACTCGACACCCGATTCGACTTCGACCCCACGGCCGAGGTGGCCGGCCTCACCGCCGAGGGCATCACCGAGGAGATGTCGCTCGACCACTGCACCCACTCGCTGTTCGGCGTGTCGAAGGTGGCGGCCGACGTGATGGTGCAGGAGTACGGCCGCTACTTCGGGATGAAGACGGGTGCATTCCGCGGCGGCTGTCTTACCGGACCCCACCACTCAGGGGTCGAGCTGCACGGGTTCCTCAGCTACCTGGTGACCCAGGCGCTC
>CAZEFG010000342.1:0-2569 GCA_964511355.1 uncultured Iamiaceae bacterium | reverse complement strand
CGCCTGCGGAGGACGTGTTGACCGAGATCCCCGAGCACCTGCTACAGCGCTCACGTGAACGTCGTGCTGCGCTTGGATTGGGCGGCGGCGACGCTGGCGGTGATGCACCGGCAGCGGCAGCGGCGTCTGCCACTCCCAGCGCCGAGGTCACCCCGGCCCCGGCGGCCGCGGCCGCCCCGGTCGAGCCGGTGGTCAAGGAGCCAGAGCCCGTCCCCCATTACATCGAGGCGGCCCAGCGCCGCCACCGCATCCCGATCTGGGCATTCCCTGTTCTCGTCGGTCTGATCTTCTGGGCTCCTATCTACATCGGCACCCTGGGCCTACCCGAGCAGGGCGGTCCTCTCCAGGCCGGTGGCGACATCTATGTCAGCGCCCAGTGCGGCGCCTGTCACGGCCCCGCCGGTGGCGGTGGTGTCGGACGCCAGCTGTCCGGGGGTGAAGTGGTGGCCACCTTCCCCGAGTGGCAGGACCACTACAACTACGTACTGCTGGGAACCGCTGGCTACGAGGGCGAGATCATCGGCGATCCCGATCGCCCCGGCGGCCCCCACATCGCCGGCGAGTTCGGCACGATGCCTCCCTTTGCCGATTCGCTCACCACTCTCGAGATCCTCGAGGTCACCCTCTATGAGCGGGTCACCCACGGCGAGGCCGACATGGAGAGCGAAGACATCCTGTCGCTGCTCGAAGCCATCGAAGCCGTCGAAGGCGGCGCCGAACTCGATCTGGCTGCTGCCGCTGACTGAGCCGCGGCCACACGGCCTCGGCCCCGTGGTTCACTGACAGCCATGAACCCCACCCCCCTTCGGCGCCTCGTCGGCGCGGCCACGACCGCGGCGCTCGGTGTCCTCCTGCTGGGCGCTTGCTCTGACGACACCGGTTCGAGCGCTGACACCACCACCACGACCACCACCGCCCCCGGCATCGGCGAGCCGCTGGTCGACGATGTCTCGGTGCAGCTCGCCGGGTCGGTCGACCAGACCTTCACCGGTGGTGTCTGCACCATCGGCCCCGGTGGATTCCTTCAGATCGTGGCCGGTTACTCCACCGGCCTGGGTCCACCCCGCCCGCAGGGCGCTCCGTGGGCCAACGGCACCATGCAGATGATCATCACCGGCGAGGAAGGCGAACAGGAAAACGTCATCGTCAACCTCGTCCGCGAGAGCGACAGCGAGTTCATCCTGGCCGAGACCGGCACGGCCATGGTGGGCGAGGGGCTCACCACGGGCACCTTCGAGGCCGAAACCGTCACCGGCAGCTGGACCTGTCCCCAGGTCCTGAGCGCCGACGAGTACGAAGAGCTGACCGAGCGCCTCGCGGGCTGATCCACCGAGTCGAGCGGGTTTTCAGTCCAGGGCGGCGGCCGCTTCGGCGGCGGCTTCGACGGTGAGGTCGATGTCGGCGTCGGTGTGGGCGAGGCTCGGGAAGACGGCCTCGTAGGCCCCAGGGGCCAGGGCCACTCCCCGGTCGAGCATCCCGCGGAAGAACGCCCGGTAGCGGCCGGACTCGGCACTGCGTTGCGCGGTCGGAAAGTCGGTCACCGGATCAGACCCGAAGAAGATGCCAACCAAGGGTCCGACCCTTGGTGTCTGCACGGGGACCCCCGCGGCACTGATGGCTCGGTTGAGCCCGTCGGCCAGCCGCTCGGCGGTTGTTTCGAGTTGCTGGTAGGCGGCGGCATCGAGCTGGGACAGGGCTGCCAACCCGGCCGCGGTGGCCAGGGGGTTCCCGGACAACGTGCCCGCCTGGTACACCGGCCCAAGCGGGGCCAAGTGAGCCATGAGTTCGCGACTGGCACCGAAGGCACCCACCGGCAGACCACCGCCGATGACCTTGCCGAAGGCCCAAAGGTCGGGGGTGACCCCGTAGCGCTCGGTGGCTCCACCCGTGGCGAGACGAAAGCCGGTGATGACCTCGTCGAACATGAGCAGCGCACCGGCCCGGTCACAGGCCGTCCTGAGCCCTTCGAGAAATCCCGGCGAGGGCGGGACCAGACCCATGTTGGCGGCCACCGGCTCGACGATGACAACGGCGACATCGTCGGCGATGGTCGGCACCTGGTTGTAGGGCGCGACCAACGTGTCGGCCACGGCGCCTTCGGTGACCCCGGCCGAGTCGGATCGGGCCTGTTCGGCGACGCTGCTCCCCCCTGCCACCAGCAGGGCATCGGCATGGCCGTGATAGCAACCGGCGAACTTGAGGATGCGCCGACGACCGGTGGCGCCGCGGGCCAGACGGATCGCCGACATGGTGGCCTCGGTGCCACTCGACACCAGCCTCACCATCTCGAGCCCCGGCACCCGCGACACCAGTTCCTCGGCCATGCGGACCTCGCCCTCGGTCGGCGCTCCGAAGGTCGTGCCGTCGGTGGCGGCGGAGCGGATGGCCTCGAGCACCGCCGGATGGGCGTGGCCCAGGATCGATGCTCCGTAGCTCTGGACGTAGTCGATGTAGCGCTTGCCCTCGACGTCCCACACGTAGGCTCCCTCGCCGCGGGCCACGAAGTACGGCGACCCCCCAACCGATCGAAAGGCGCGCACGGGTGAGTTCACCCCGCCGGGAATCACGG
>CAZEFG010000341.1:0-2569 GCA_964511355.1 uncultured Iamiaceae bacterium | reverse complement strand
GGAGCCGGTCGTGGACCGCGGCCCCGATCCCTCCGGACAGGGGTGGCACGACCACGAGCCTTTCGATGCCCAGCGCATCGGCCTGGCGTAGACGGGTGTAGAGAACTCGGGCGTACTCCTCGGGGTCCCCGGCAGGATCGAGCTGGTGCACCACCTCGGGAAGGCCGCCGATCGGCCGGGGGGCGAGAACCCCGACCCGGTCGGAATCGGCCAACTGCTGCTCCACCGCGCGCCGAACGGCGTCGTCATCGGCGTCGGCGGCGATAACCACGACGCGGGCATCGGGGGCGTAATGCGAAGCGAGCATCCCGGGAGCGATCGCCTCCGCCGAAGTTCCCACCACCTCGACTTCGCCACCCAGCACCTCGGCGATGGCCTCGGGGGTCACCGCCCCACGGCGCAGCACCCGGGGTACCGGTCCGGTCAGGTCGACGATGGTCGACTCGACGCCCACCTCACATGGTCCCCCGTCGAGCACCAGCTCGACTGAGCCGCCCAACTCGCCGACCACGTCAGCGGCGGTGGTGGGGCTGACCCGGCCGAACCGGTTGGCCGAGGGCGCCACCAGCCCGCCCCGAAAGCGAGACAGAAGCTGGATGGCCAACGGATGGGAGGGTGCCCGCAAGGCAACCGTGTCCCGGCCCCCGGTCACCTCGTCGAGCACGTGGTCGGCCCGTCGCAGCAAGACGGTGAGCGGACCCGGCCACCACCGAGCAACCAACCGTCGGGCCGAGTCCGGCACCTCGGCGGCCCATCGTTCGAGGTCATCGGGCCCGGCCACATGGACGATCAGCGGGTGGTCGACCGGACGACCCTTGGCGGCGAACACCCGCCGCACCGCGTCCGGGTTCCCCGCGTCGGCTGCCAGCCCGTAAACGGTCTCGGTGGGCATCCCTACCAGGCCGCCGGCCCGTAGCACCGCCACGGCCTCGGCCACGTCGGTGGAGATCCGCGGCTGGTCAGGGTGGGTCACGGCTTCGGATGGTAACCACCAGGCATGGCCGACCGGTGCCTCGGGTAGAGGCCCCAGCATGGCCGTCGTCGAAGATCAGACCACCGAAGCCGAACGCCGCGATCCGAGCGAACCCTTTCCCTGGATCGCCGCCGTGCTTTTCGCGCTGCTGGTCGTCGCCGTGGCCTACGGCGGCAACCTGGCCACCTCCAGCGGAACCGACGGATGGTTCCAAGACCTCGACAAGCCCTCTTGGCAACCCCCCGACTCGGTGTTCGGGCCGGTTTGGGGCGCCCTCTACCTGCTCATCTTCGCCTCGGGATGGCTGGTGTGGCGCCAGGAAGGGGTCAGCCGGGCCTTGGTTCCGTGGGCGGTGCAGCTGGCCCTGAACGTTGGTTGGACGGTCGTGTTCTTCGGTCTCCAGGCACCAGGCTGGGCGGTAGCGGAGATCGCACTTCTACTCCTGGCCATCGTCTGGACCATCGCCACCTTCTGGCGAGTCCACCGCATCGCCGCTCTGATGTTGTTGCCCTACCTGGCCTGGGTGGGCTTCGCCACCGCCCTCACCGTGGCCATCGCCTCGATGAACTGACAGGGGGCGACCGGTGGATGGACGACTGATGGTGGAGCTGGCGGGAATCGAACCCGCGACCTCCTCGTTGCGAACGAGGCACTCTAGCCAACTGAGCTACAGCCCCAAGGGGGTGACGGTGAGCGAAGAAGCACACCGCAGGTCGATGAGCGTAGCCGCTCCGTCGACCGCCCCGGTCACCAGATCAGCGAGCGACGACCGAGATGGGTCGGACCTCGTTGCTGGCCGAGATCGAATGCAGGTTGCTGGGCAGCACCGCCACCTTGCGGCGCCGTTCGAGCTGGTTCTGCTGCATCTGCCACAACAGGGCGCTGTAGCCACCGAAGGCCAAGACGCTGAGGCCGAACAACACCCAGGCCGGGCCACCCAGAACGAGGGCAAACAGCAGCGTGGCCGGCACCGACGCCAACAGGCCGGTGAAGATGTTGCGACGCCGAGCCCGTGCCGCCCGACGGCGGGCCGCGTCGGCCCGGTTGACCTGGTTACGACGGTGCGCCGCGAGGTCGAGCACCTGACGCGACACGCCAGCCCCGACGGGGGCGGGAGCGGGAGCGGAGCCCTGGAGGTAGGACGAGGGGGTAGAGCCCGCCAGAACCGCCATTTTGTTACGGAAGTTACCGATCGAGTCGGATGGCCGGATGACCCCGCTCAAGAGCCTCACTGCCGGGGGGACGAGGACGAAGCCCCATGCGATCAGGCAAAACCCCAGCAGGGCCGTCAGCGCGTAGCTCATCCGGTGGACTCCTCGTTACTAGACATCAAAGCTTCCGCCGGAAAGCCTCCGCCGTTCACCTGAGCTCTCCTTACGGAAGGTTTCAGGCTCGCGACGAACGTTACGGTTCTACTACGAACCGATATCGGCGCGCCACAACCCCGCCGGGTTTTTTCGGTCAGACCGAATCGGAGTCGGACGCGCCGTCGGCCCGCCGGTAGGTGCCGGACCGGCCTCCGGTCTTCTCCCACAGGGTCACGTCGCCGATGACCATCGAGCGGTCGACCGACTTGCACATGTCGTAGATCGTGAG
>CAZEFG010000340.1:0-2593 GCA_964511355.1 uncultured Iamiaceae bacterium | reverse complement strand
CGAGCCCCGACTCGGCGATGGTGTCGAGGTTCACGGCCTGGTACTCGACGCGGAAGGGGTTGGTGAAGCCCTTGAGCTTCGGGATCCGCATGTGCAGCGGCATCTGCCCGCCCTCGAAACCGACGGGCAGGGTGTTGCGGGCCTTCTGGCCCTTGGTACCGCGGCCGGCGGTCTTGCCGCCCTTGCCGCCGATGCCGCGGCCGACGCGCTTGCGGCGACGGTTGGCGCCCTCGGCGGGCTTGAGGTCGTGGATCTTCATGATTCGGTCTCCTCGACGGTTACGAGGTGGGGAACACGCGCCAGCATGCCCCGGATCTCGGGCCGGTCGGGCAAAGTGTTGGTCTTGCCGATGCGGCCGAGCCCGAGAGCACGCAGGGTACCCCGCTGCTTGGGCTTGATGCCGATGGCCGACCGGGTCTGGGTAACGACGAGATCTGCCATCAGGCCACCTCGTTGGGCTCAGGAGCGGGACCCCGCTCGGATTCGCGGTAGGCGCGGAGCAAGCCGCCGGGGACGAAGTCCTCGGGGTCGAGACCACGAAGCTTGGCGACCTCGTCGGGACGCTTGAGGCCCTTGAGCCCAGCGATGGTGGCACGGGCCACGTTGATGTGGTTGGCCGAGCCGAGCGACTTGCACAATACGTCGCCGATACCCGCCTCTTCGAGGATGGCCCGGGCCGCGCCGCCGGCGATGACGCCGGTACCTTCAGCGGCGGGCTTGAGCATCACCCGGCCGGCGCCGAGGCGACCCACGATGGGGTGGGTGATGGTGGACCCGGCGAGCGGCACGCTGAACACGTTGCGGCGAGCCTCTTCGGTGGCCTTCTGGATGGCCAGAGGCACTTCTTCAGCCTTGCCGTATCCGAGACCAACGCGTCCGGCACCGTCGCCGATCACCACCAGGGCGGTGAAAGAGAAGCGTCGACCACCCCGGACGACCTTGGCCACCCGGTTGATGTCGATGACGCGAGACTCACGGAGCCCTGCGTCGCTCGTTGCGTTTCGGTTGTTGGCCATCAGAACTCCAGTCCGGCGTCACGGGCCGCGTCGGCGAGGGCGGCGATGCGCCCGTGGTAAAGGAAGCCGCCGCGATCGAACACGACCTGCTCGACCCCTGCTGACTTGGCTCGCTCGGCGACCGCGGTGCCGACCTTGGCGGCGGCGTCGACGGTGGAGCTTCCCGAACGCAGGTCGGCTTCGAGGGTGGACGCCGAAGCAAGGGTCTTGCCGCTGCGGTCGTCGATCACCTGGGCGGTGATGTGTCGGTTGGATCGGAACACGGCGAGGCGAGGCCGCTCGGCCGTACCGAGGACCTTCTTTCGAACCCGGCGGTGCCGTCGGATACGGGCTTCTCGCTTGTACTTGGCGCTGTCGCTCATGTGTGTCTTCTCTGCATCTCAGCTAGACGTGTCTCAGAAGGGAATGGTCTCGTGGCTGACGAGCTACTTGGCGGTCTTGCCGGCCTTGCGCAGCACTCGCTCGCCCGCGTAGCGGACACCCTTGCCCTTGTAGGGCTCGGGCTTGCGAATGGCGCGGATGTCGGCGGCAACCTGGCCAACGGCCTGCTTGTCGATGCCGAGGACGCCGATGTTGGTGGGGCTGGGAACCTCGAAGGTGACGCCTTCGGGAGCTTCGATGACCACCGGATGGCTAAAGCCCAAGGCGAGCTCGATGGCGTTGGAGCCCTTGGCGGTGGCGCGGTAGCCGACGCCCACGATCTCGAGGTCCTTGCGGAACCCGTCGGTGACACCGGTGACCATGTTGGCCACCAGCGACCGGGTGAGGCCGTGAAGTGCGCGGTTCTGACGCTGGTCGTCGGTGCGCTCCACCAGGAGCTGGCCGTCTTCTTGACGCAGGACCATGGCCTCGGGCAGCTCGTGGGTGAGGGTGCCCTTGGGGCCTTTGATGGTGACGGTGGAGCCGTTGACGTTGATATCGACGCCGCTCGGCACCGCGATGGGGGCTTTTCCGATTCGGGACATGGGGAGGCTCCCTTACCAGACGAAGCAGAGGATCTCGCCGCCCATGCGACGCTTGCGCGCCTCACGGTCGGTCATGAGCCCCTGGCTCGTCGAGACGACGGCAACACCGAGGCCACCGAGGACCCGCGGAATGTTGTCGGACTTGGTGTATACCCGCAGACCAGGCTTGGAGATTCGCTTGATACCCGAGATGATCCGGGCCCGTTCAGGCGAGTACTTCATGGTCACGGTGAGGGTACGACCGGGACGGTCGGTGTTGTCGGCCGCACTGAAGTCCTCGATGTAGCCCTCCTTCTTCAGGAGTTCGGCGAGGGCTTCCTTCACCTTCGACGACGGCATCGAGACGTCGTCGTGCATGGCGGTGTTGGCGTTGCGGAGCCGAGTCAGCATGTCGGCAACTGGATCAGTCATTGTCATTGGACTTCGCTCCTCACCAGCTGGCCTTCTTGAGGCCTGGGATCTCGCCCGCGTGGGCAAGTTCGCGCAGGCACACACGGCAGAGGCCGAACTTGCGGTAAACCGAATGGGGCCGGCCGCAACGGCGGCAGCGGGTGTAACCCCGCACCTTGAACTTGGGGGTGCGCTGCTGCTTATTGATTAGCGCCTTCTTGG
>CAZEFG010000339.1:0-2598 GCA_964511355.1 uncultured Iamiaceae bacterium | reverse complement strand
TGATGGTGTGCAGCTTGATCAGACCCTCGCGGACGTTGGGGTCGTTGAGCTTGCCTCGGGACTTGGCCAGATCGACGTACATGTTGCCGCGCCGGTTGCCGCCTCCACCGCTAGCCACCGAACGGCGGGGGCTCTTGCCCGACACGAAGTCGCCCACCCGCTTGCCGAGGTCGCCAGCCACCGTGCCCGGCGAGGCCGCGCCACCGGCGCCACCGCCGCCACCGGCACCGAGGCCTGAGCGCTCGAACATCAAGGTGGTGTTGGCCACGGCCCATCCGTTGTTGAGGTCGCCGATGCGGGCCGAGTCAGGGACCCGGGCCTCGCTCATGAACACCTCGTTGAACATGGCGTGACCCGTCATCTCCTTGAGCGGACGGATCTCGACGCCGGGCTGGTGCATGTCGATGCCGAAGTAGGTGATGCCCGAGTGCTTGGGCACATCCCAGTCGGTACGGGCGATGAGCATGCCGAGGTCGGCGATCTGACCACCGGAGGTCCACACCTTCTGGCCGGTGACGATCCACTCGTCGCCGTCACGGACCGCGCGGCTGGTGATACCGGCGAGGTCAGAACCCGCACCAGGCTCACTGAAGAGCTGACACCAGGCCTTCTGGCCGGTGACGATCGGACGTACGAACTCCTCGATCTGCTCGGGGGTGCCGTGGGTGGCGATGGTGGGGGCAGCCAGGAGCAGGCCGAGCCCGCCCGGCGCACCGAGCGCACCGAAGGCCGCGATGGCCTGCTGCACGCGGACGGTGTCGTTGCGGGTCAGACCCTTGCCGTAGGCGTTCTCGGGCAGCGAAGGCGCGGACCACCCAGCGCTACCGAGGCGTTCCCACCATTCGGCCACCGTGATGTCGGGGTCCCAGTTCTCTTCGAGCCAGGCGTTGACCTCGTCGACCGGATCGAGGCCAGAGTCGCGATCAGAAGAATCCGTCATGTGTTCCCCCACACGGGTAGCGCGAACGTTAGTAGACCGATTGTTACCTACGGGCCGGACACTTCTCAAGACGAGGCCGATGTCGCCTCTCACTAGACCGGATTCGGCGAGCCCAACGCGAAGGTCTTCCACCCGTTGCGGCCGCTGCGCTTGACCTCGTACATGGCCTGGTCAGCGGCGGCCAGCAGCTGGTCGTAGCTCGAATCTCGGCCTGAACCCGACGTCACACCGACACTCGCCGAGACGACCAACTCGCCGTGAGGCAAGACGATCGGCTCCCGCAGACGGCTGGTGATGGTTTCGGCCACTCGAGCCCCGTCCTCGACTCCGCACGTGTTCTCCAGCAGCACCAGAAATTCGTCGCCGCCCAGGCGCGCCACGGTGTCACTCGCCCGCACACACTCGGCGAGGCGACCCGCCACCACGCGCAGCACCTGGTCGCCGGCCGCGTGGCCGAACTCATCGTTTATCTCCTTGAACTGGTCGATATCAATGAACAGCACGGTGACCCAACGGTCGGCGCGTTCGGCCAGGACGAGTGCGTGCTCGACCCGGTCCTTCACCAGGGTTCGATTCGGCAGCCCCGTGAGGCTGTCGTGCAGGGCTTGGTGCTGGACACGGTGGAGCAGACGGCTGTTGTCGAACGCCGTAGCGGCGTGATCGGCCAAGCCACTCAAGCGGTGTAGGACCGGGGCGGCAGCCGTTTCGGACCACGGCTTGGTGCTGGCGGCTACCACCAGCCCCACTGCGGCGTCGCGGATCACGACCGGGGCGATGGCCACCGACCGGGCGTTGGCCACTCGCAACAGCGATCGCAACAGGCCTTCGGTTTGCTCGGCCGGGCTGAATACCGCTTCGCAGCTGTCGATCACCAATCGGGCGGCGGGCGCGTCCGCCAGCTTCACCACCTCGACACCCAACGATTCGACGGGGTGAGGCCACGAGCCGCTGAAGGTGAGCTCACCGGTGGCGCGATCGAGGGTCATGACAATCGAGAACTGACACTCGACCAAAAGGGGAACGGCCTCGGCGATGCGCTGGGCGATCTCCTGGGTGCTCCCGACCCCCGAAAGCTTGCGGGCCAGACCCAACAGTGCCTCGGCGCTGTCGCGAGCGGCGCGGGCTTCGGCCAGGGCAGCGGTGGACTCGATTGCCGCGGTGGCGTGCCCGGCATAGGAGCTGAGCATCCTCATCTCGGGGCCCGAGAACGGCACCTCCGCCGGGGTGACTGCGATGAGATGCCCATAGTGCTGGCGAGGTGACGAGATGGGAACCACCCCGACGGTCTCGTCGTCGATGACGCCCATGTCGGCGGCATGGGCCAACTCGTGGGCCCGCGCCTCGTCGAGGCCTGACCAACCAACGGTCATCGGCTCGTTCGGCCCGAACCGGACCCCGATCACGATGCCGGGGGTCAGGACCGCCGACACCGCTCGTTCGGCGATGGTGTGCAGAAGGTCGTCGAGGGTGGGCTGGGCAGTCAGATCACTGGCCAGGTTCAGCAGCTCTTCGAACCGCGAGATCAGCGAGTTGCCGCGGGCCAGCGACCGCTCCCGACCGTCGTTGGCGGTGAGATCCACCGGGTCCCATGTGACTCGGAACTCGCAGTGAGGGTCGCCCCTGGTCACACACTTCGGCTCGATCGCCGCAGCAACGGT
>CAZEFG010000338.1:0-2656 GCA_964511355.1 uncultured Iamiaceae bacterium | reverse complement strand
GTTCGCCCTCGTCGTGTGCTCCCTCGGGGGAGCGACAGCGAGTGCCGCCCCGGATGATGAGATCACGATCCCCGATGCGGCGCTCCTCGCGTGCATCAACAACCAGCTCGGCCAAGGACCAACGGACCCAGTGACCGAGGCGCAGGCCGCCACGATCGCAGAGGTCATCTGCATGGGTCGCGGTGTCGTCGACCTGACGGGCATCGAGCACTTGACCGCTCTGGACACCGCGATTCTCGATTCCAACGCGATCTCGAGCATCACCCCCCTGGCCGACCTCACCTCCCTTCGGACGCTGGGGTTCGGCGACAACGAAGTGGCGAACGTCGACGCTCTCGCAGGACTGACCTCACTGGAGTTCCTCCGGCTCGGTTCCAACGACGTCCAGGACGTTGGCGTACTCGCGAGCCTGACCGCACTCGAAAGCCTGGGCCTGAACCACAACCGCATTGCCGACATCAGCGCACTAGCTGGGTTGACCTCGCTCCAGAACCTGTTCCTCGAACACAACGACATCGAGGACCTGAGCCCCCTCAGCGGCCTGACGGCAATCGAGGAGCTCGCCCTGGACAGCAACGCCATCTCCGACGTCAGCGCACTGGCTGGCCTGGACACTTTGCGGCATCTCGGTCTCGATAGGAACGCGATCGAAGACATCGCTCCGCTGGCCGGCCTCGAGACGGGCGGGACGTACCTGAACATACGCGACCAGCTCATCGACCTGGGGGAGCTCGAAGTCGGCGTCGCGCTCGACAACCCGATCATCGGCCTCGATGGACTGCCCGTCGCCCTCAACGACCTCTACGACGTGGCCAGCAACTCCTTCACGCCAATCATCGGAGGACCAACCGAGCTGACCTGGAGCTCCGATGACGTGGCGTTCAGCGGGAGGGTCTCGTTCGATCTCGCCCCCGTCGACGACACCGACACCGGCGACCCCGGGACGGGCGACACCGGCGCCCCCGGCACCGGCGACCCCGGCACCGGGGACACCGACACCGAGGAAGCGGAAGCTGAACCCGACGATGAGGGGGATGATCCCGAGCAAGCCATGGACGACGAGGCTGCGACGGCCCCCGACAACAGCGGGGATGGCGGCGACAGCCCGGCGGGGAGCGTTGGCACCGACGACCATGTCGGAGGCGAGTCGGTCAGCCGTGGAGCCTCGGTGCTCCCAGCAACAGGCGCAAGCCCGCTGACGACCGGCCTCGCGGTTCTAGGAGGTCTCTTGCTCCTCGCTGGCGCCTCAGCCATTGCTTTGACACGTCGCCCTGCTTAGGCCCCCGATTTCCCAGCGTCCCGATGACACTGTGGGCGCAGGGTCGGGTCCTACGATGCGGAGTTGTGAGTCCCCCTGACCGACGCGTGCCGCCCCCGCCGCCTCCGGGCGCGCCCGGGCACGAGGTACCGAGCGGCTGGGACGCACCCGAGCCGGCGCCGCGCAACGATCGCCGGGACCTCCCCAAAGCCCCAGGGCAGTACCACGTGCCCGCCGATGCCGGCGCACCGGCGGGCACGCCACCCCGGGTATCGCCGTCGGCCCCGGAGTTTCCTGGCGGGCCGCGACCTCCTGGTCAGGCGCCGCCGCGCCCCGTCCCCGGCCCGGCGCCTCGCCGCCAGCGCCGCAAGGTCCGTCCTCGACGGGTCGTGGCCTGGGTGGCAGGCGGCCTGTTGGCGTTCCTGGTCGTGTTCGTGGTGTTCGGCCTGTGGCAGTACCAACGGATGGAGCGGGTCCAGGTGGCCTCGGTCCTCTCATCTGGCGGTTCCGGCACCAACTACCTGATCGTCGGCTCCGACACCCGGCGCGGCTTCGACCCCAACGACCCGAACTCGGCGGCGGTCATCGGCGACGGCACTGCGGCCGACCCCACCGAACGCTCCGACACGATGGTCGTCCTACGGGTCGCCGACGATGGTGCCCGCATGCTTTCGATCCCCCGCGACCTGTGGGTGACCCGACCCGACGGCAGCCAGGGGCGCATCAACGCGACCTACCAACAAGGCCCGGCGGCCTTGATCCAGACCGTGCAGAGCCTCGGGATTCCAGTCCATCACTACCTCGAGGTTGACTTCGTCACCTTCGCCGGGATGGTCGATGCCGTCGGGGGAGTGACCCTTGAGTTCGCCCACCCGGCCCAAGACCCCGGGTCCGGGCTCGACATCCCTCACGCCGGCCCGGTGACCCTCGACGGCACCCAGGCGCTGGCCTATGTCAGAGCTCGTCGATACACCGAGTTGGTCGATGGATCCTGGCGGGCCGACCCCACCGGAGACCTGGGCCGGGGGCTGCGCCAACAGCAGTTCTTGCGTGCGGTTATGGGCGAGGTGGGCTCGACCCGCAACCCCATCGAACTCATGAGGGTCAGCGGGGCGCTGGCCGACGGGCTACGGGTCGACGACAACCTGGGCCTTTTCGATGCGCTCGGCCTGGCCCGGCGTATGAGGGGGCTCGATCCCGAGTCGGTCGAGCTTCCCGTGTACGGGTACCGCACCAGTGGGGGAGCGTCCGTTCTCGGTCTGAGCCAACCCCAGGCCGAAGAGGTCCTGGCCAGGTTCCGCTGATCTGACCATGACCGAACCCCAAGCCAGCCCGCCCGAACCCGGCCCGCCAGAGTTGCTCGACGTCTTCGATGATCGAGGAGGCCACCTGGGGGTG
>CAZEFG010000337.1:0-2659 GCA_964511355.1 uncultured Iamiaceae bacterium | reverse complement strand
CAGCCCCTCGTCATCGAGGGTGCTCGCCGCGCCAGCTGATCCGATCGAACAGGAACTATCTCGTCATGCCAGCTCCCCTCGTCCAGTCGACCGGTCGCCGCAAGGAGGCCGTGGCTCGGGTCCGTCTCCGTCCCGGCACGGGTGTCATCACCGCCAACGGTCACCCGGTGGAGGATTACTTCCCCACCGAGACCCACCGGATGATCTTCACCGAACCGCTGCGCCTCACCGAGACCACCGAGGTCTACGACGTCGACGCCACCCTGCACGGCGGGGGCCCTTCGGGTCAGGCCGGCGCGTTGCGGATGGGTATCGCACGCGCTCTGGTCGAGGTCGACGAGGAACTGCGTCCCCTGCTCAAGAAGGCGGGCTTCCTCACTCGCGATGCACGCAAGAAGGAATCCAAGAAGTACGGCCTCAAGAAGGCCCGCAAGGCTCCTCAGTACTCCAAGCGCTGACCTGTCGCCGGCGGCCTAGCCTCTGGCCAGGTCGTCGTCTGGCGCGTCAGGAGCACCGATGACCCTGCGATTCGGAACCGACGGTGTGCGTGGTGTCGCCAACTCCGAGCTGACGCCCGAGTTGGTGCTGGCGCTCGGTCGCGCCTCGGCCCGGGCGCTCGACATGGGACGGGTCGGCCGGGTCGTGATCGGCCGCGACACCCGGCGATCGGGCACACTCATCGAGGCTGCCCTCGCCGCGGGCTTTGCCGCCGAAGGCGTCGACGTCGAGCTACTCGGAGTCCTGCCCACGCCTGCGGTGGCCTGGGTGGCCACCGACCTCGGCGTCCCCGCCGCAGTTATCTCGGCCTCGCACAATCCCTATCCCGACAACGGCGTCAAGCTCTTCAGGGCGGGCGGCGGGAAGCTGTCGGACGCCGACGAGGAACGCCTCGAGGCCGAACTCGACCGCATACTCGCCGGCGACGACGACTCGACCCCACTGACCGGGGCCAAGGTGGGGACGATCCGGCCGGCGGTGGGTACCGTCTCGCGCTGGGTCGACTCGATCGTGGCCTCCATCGCCGGCCGCCGCCTCGACGGATTGCACGTGGTCGTCGACTGCGCCAACGGGGCCGCCTCCGAACACGCCCCCGGCGTCCTGCGCAACCTCGGAGCCCGGGTCGAGGTCATCCACGACCGACCCGACGGCCGCAACATCAACGCCGACTCCGGGTCGACCCATCCCCAGGATCTGCAGGCGGCTGTGGTTGCCTCCGGGGCCGACATGGGCCTGGCGTTCGACGGTGATGCCGACCGGGTGCTGGCGGTCGACGACAAGGGATCCATGGTCGACGGCGACCAGATCATCGCCCTCTGTGCCATCGATCGCCACGAACGGGGCACGCTGGCCGACGACACCGTGGTGGTCACCGTCATGTCGAATCTGGGGTTCCGTCTGGCCATGACCGAGCGGGGCATCGGGGTGGTGCAGACCCAGGTCGGCGACCGCTACATCATCGAAGCCCTCGAACGGGGCGGCTGGCAGCTGGGCGGAGAACAGTCGGGCCACATCATTTTCCGCGACCTCGCCACAACCGGCGACGGCCTGCTCACCGCGGTCCAGTTGATCGACGTGGTGAACCGGTCTGGTAGGCCGCTCAGCGAACTGACCGACGCCGCGATGACCCGCTACCCCCAGATCCTCACCAACGTTCGGGTGTCGGGCCGAGCCGCCGCCGTGGTCACCGCCCTGGCCGATGACATCGACCGGGTCGAGCGTCAGCTCGGCGAACGAGGTCGGGTGTTGGTGCGAGCCAGCGGCACCGAGCCACTGGTGCGGGTGATGGTCGAGGCCGCCGACCACGAAGCCGCGGCGGCCGCGGCTTCAGACCTGGCCGCCTGTGCCGAGGCTGCCGCCAGCCGCTCGGCCGAAACTCCGACCTAGACTCAGACGTCGGCTTGGGCACGCCGTAGCTACGTCGGTCCGAGAAACGAGGAGCATTCGCATGTGTGGAATCGTGGCGGTTCAGGGTCGTAGCTCGCAGCGTCCGGCTCCCACCGTGGCCGAGGTGGTCGAACCGGCCGAGGCCGCGCTCGCCTTGCTCGAAGGCCCCGAACCCCTGGCCGACCTCGACCGCCTCGAGTCCGTGGCCGTTGGGCTCGAGACGGCCTCTCGGCGATTGGCGGGGCCCACCGGAGCGTCGATGCTCATCGCCGAGATTGCGGCGCGCACCGCCTTGGCCACCGCCACCCGACGCATCGGCGAAGTGATCGCCGAACTCGACCGGCGCCTCGATGCCGGGGTCGAAGCCAGCTCGGCCAACCACGATCTCGAAGCAGTCAACCGGGTCCTCATTCGCATCAAGGACGCCGCCTGGTCGATCGGTCGCGACCGTCTTCGGGCGGCCACCGAGATCGTCGAACTCGCTGGCCGCACACCGTCGCCGGCAGCAGTACGGGCCTACTGGGCGATCCAGCAGTCGCTTTCGGCGCTCGATCGGCTCGAAGTCCGCGGCCGCGACTCCGCCGGAATTCAGGTGGCCGTCAGCGGCCACGGCCTCGACCTGAACAGTCCCAGTGTCGCCGACCTCATCGGGCGTCGCTCCGATGACGTGTTGTTCACCAGCGGCGCGGTGCGGGCCACCAATGGCTCGCTGACCTTCGTCTACAAGGCGGCGGCCGAGATCGGTGAGCTGGGCGACAACACCAGGGTCCTGCGC
>CAZEFG010000336.1:0-2667 GCA_964511355.1 uncultured Iamiaceae bacterium | reverse complement strand
TCTACGCCATGGAGAAGCTGATCGAAGAGGGCGCCAACGTGGTGGCCTGCTCCGACTCCGATGGCGTGGTCTATGACCAGGGCGGGATCGACCTCGAGTTGGTCAAGCAGATCAAAGAGGTCGACCGCGGGCGCCTCTCGACCTACACCGAGACCCGACCGAGCGCGGTCTACAAGCAGGGTGGGGTCATCTGGGACATCGCCTGCGAGGTTGCTCTTCCTTGTGCCACCCAGAACGAACTCACCGGGCGTGACGCCGAGAAGCTCATTGCCAACGGGTGTATCGCCGTGGCCGAAGGCGCCAACATGCCCACTACCCCCGAAGCGGTCCGGGCCTTTCACAGCGCCGGGGTCTCGTTCGGTCCGGGCAAGGCCGCCAACGCCGGCGGAGTCGCCACCTCGGCCCTGGAGATGCAGCAGAACGCCAGCCGCGACGCGTGGTCCTTCGAGTACACCGAAGAGCGCCTCCGCTCGATCATGAAGCACATCCACACCAGCTGCTACGACACCGCGGTCGAGTACGGCCACGAAGGTAACTACGTCATCGGCGCCAACATCGCCGGTTTCGAGCGGGTGGCCCGAGCCATGGTGGCCCTCGGCCTGATCTAGCGGGTCCGCCGTCCTGACAAGGCCTAGCCCGACACCACCCAGAACAGGCGTGCTTGTTCTCGGCGTAGGTTCTCCCATGCCTTGATCGGCACCCGGTTGACCATGAGGGCGTCACCGGCCCGCAGCACCGGGGTCTGGTCGCCCAGGTCGATCAGCACCAGCCCGTCGGCCACCAGGATCAACTCGACTCCCTTGTGGGTGAACGTCGGCGCGCCCTGCTCTTCGGGCTCGAGCACGGTGAGAAACGCCCGGAGGGGTGCGCTCGGGTCGTCGAACAGCGGGACCACGCCGGTGGCGCGGCCACCGGCGTCGCGTTTGCGGTCGTGGCGGACAAGCTGGTGATCGACCCGACCCTGGCCGCCGAGCAGGTCGTCGACGGTCACCCCGAGGGCCTCGCACAGCGGCACAACGGTGTCGAGGGAAAGGCCTCGTCGCCCGGTCTCGGCTTGGGAGATGGCGGCTGGGGTGACCCCGGCCATGGCGGCCAGCTGGCCCTGGGTGAGGTTGCGGTCGCTGCGTATCCGGCGGAGCCCTTCTCCCAGACGACCGACCGCGTGTTCGCGTCCCACCCGGAAGGTCCCGACTTCGGGTTCGTCGACGACCTCGAGCAACATCCCCTGGATGCGATGGGATCGGCCCTCGGCCTTGGTGATTCGGAGCCGGTCGTCACGCCGTTCGAGGACGCACTGGGCGATCTTGCTCACGCCACCGACCACCGCCGGGCTGAGCATGCGGCGCGTCCCGGTCCAGAACGCCACCGTTCCCATGTCGAGCAGACGAGGGCAGTTCCGTCGGTAAAAGGCCACCGTCTCGGCGGCTCCCCAGTGGTTGAGCATGTCGTCGAGCCCGTCGACCACCAACCGGGTGCCCTCGACGATGTGATCGCCCACCAGCAGAGCCTCGACTTGGGCGATCGACCCCGGCGTGCGATCGAGGGTCACCTGGTGGACCTCGACTCCCTCGGGTACCGCGATGCGGGGGGCGCCCACCACCACCAGGTGGTGTGGGCCAGCCGCTGCTGCTCCATCGTCGGCCCGGAGGAAGGCCGCCGCGGCCAGATCGACGTCGGCGCGGCGCTCGCCCAACCACACGACGTTGTCGCCGAGTACCAGTCCGCCTTCCATCACCTCATCGAGGCTGGGTATCCCGGTCGACCGACTTTGCATCCCGCCACGCTAGCCCTCGGGGTTCTACCGCGCTAAAGCACAGCTATAGTTGGGACCGGTTTGCGAAAGCACCGGTATGGTCTCCTGACTGTCAGCCAACGGGGCCCATTGGCCGCGCTCCGACAACCGGAAGGAGGCGAGATGAACAAGGTGATAGACAACCCAGAGATTCCCGCCACCGTACTCGCCGAGCGGCGCTCCCAGCTCGAAACCGAGCGCGACCACCTGCTCGAGCAGGCCGGCGTCTCGCTCGCCGACTTCGAGAACGTCGACCCCGAGGACCCCACCATGGGTCGCGATGCGGTCACGGCCAACCTGAAGGCCATGACCGTGCACACCCTCGATGAGATCGGTGCCGCCTTGGCCCGCATCGATGCCGGCACCTACGGCACCTGCGAGGGGTGCGACACCGCCATCCCCGCCGAGCGCCTCGAGTTCATCCCTGCCACCCGCTACTGCGTGGGTTGCCAGCAGCGCTTCGAGTGAGCCGCTGGGTCGACCCGGCCCGCGACTGACACCTTTCGTGGCGGACACGATCGTGGGTGCCGGTACCGAAGCAACGGCGCTTCAGTACCCGGCACCTACGGATCATGCTCGCCCCTGCGCTGATCGGCTCAGCCCAGGTCAGCGCAGGTCGGCCCGGCGGTACTGGCGCACCGACAAGGGTGCGAACACCGCGATGATGATGCCCGTCCAGATCAGGGTGTAGAGGGCGGGGTTCTGCATCGGCCAGGCCTCGGGAGCGGGCAGGCCCTCCGGAACGTTGCCGAACAACTCCCGCACCGCCTGAATGAGCGCCGACACCGGATTCCACTCGACGACGTTCTGGAGCCAGGACGGGAACTGTTCGAGCGGCACGAAGGCGTTGGAGACGAACGTGAGCGGCATGATCA
>CAZEFG010000335.1:0-2669 GCA_964511355.1 uncultured Iamiaceae bacterium | reverse complement strand
GGCTTCCGGCCGGTACCCGAGATCCAGTTCGACGGGTTCTCCTTCCCGGCCTTCGACCAGATCGTCACCAACCTCGCCAAGTACCGCACCCGCACCCGGGGGCTGGTCCGCATGCCGGTCACCGTGCGGTTGCCGTCGTTCGGCGGCATCGGCTCGCCCGAGCTCCACTCGGAATCAACCGAGACCTACTGGGTGCACACGGCCGGCCTGAAGGTCGTGATCCCCGCCACGCCCTCCGACGCCTATTCGCTCTTGCGTGACAGCATCGAGTGCGACGACCCGGTGATGTTCCTCGAACCCAAGCGGCGCTACTGGGCGAGCGAACCGGTCGACCGCAACGCTCGGGGCGCGCCAATCGGCACCGCCACGATCCGCCGGCCGGGGGAAACCGTCACCGTCGTCACCTACGGGGGGCTGGTGGTCACCGCCCTCGAAGCGGCCAACGTCGCCGCCGATCAACACCAGTGGGACCTTGAGATCATCGACCTGCGCTCGCTCGTCCCCCTCGACTTCGACACCATCGCCTCCTCAGTCACCCGCACTGGGCGGTGCATCGTCTTCCACGAGGGCCCGCGCACCCTGGGCATGGGATCTGAGATCGCCGCCCGGGTGCAGGAGGAGCTGTTCTGGAATCTCGAAGCACCGGTGCTGCGGGCCACCGGGTTCGACACCCCGTACCCGCCGACCCGGCTCGAAGCCCAGTGGTTGCCCGGGGTCGACCGCCTCCTCGACACCGTCGAACGCTCCCTGGAGTACGACCATGTCTCTTGATGCCAACACCCAAACCGGTCGTGACTTCCTGCTGGCCGATCTGGGCGAGGGGCTCGAAGAGGCCACCATCGTGCGCTGGCTGGTGGAGGTCGGCGACACCGTCGAGCTGAACCAGCCCCTGTGCGTGGTCGAGACCGCCAAGGCTGAGGTCGAGGTGCCGTCGCCTCATGTCGGTCGGATCGACCGCCTCGGGGCTGTCGAGGGAGAGACCCTCGCCGTCGGCGCCCTGCTGGTGCGGTTCGCCCCCGAATCTGAGGGTGGTGCGTCCCCGGTCGGGGATCCCGCGTCAGCGGAGCATGCGCCGCCAAGCGAACCTGCGCGCCAGCCCACGCTGGTCGGATACGGCCATGACGCAAGCATTGATCGCAGTCGGCGTTCGGCCCGGTCGCGCCGGGCGCTGCCCAACCCTCGCAAGCCCATCACCAAGCCTCCCGTGCGGTTGCTGGCGCGACGGCTCGGTATCGACCTGGCCGATCTCGTCCCGGGGTCCGGCCCGGGTGGGGTGGTCACCCGTTCCGATGTCGAGACGGCGGCCGAGGCCCTCGGCGCCACCGACCCGGCCGCCGACGGATATTCGGTGGTGCCGGTCACCGGGGTGCGGGCCCGGATCGCCGAGCACCTCACCCGCTCCCGAGCCGAGATCCCCGACGCCACCGCCACGGTCGTCGCCGACTGCACCCGTCTCCTCGAAGTCCGCCAGCAGCTCAACGGCTTGGCCGAGCGCAAGGGCCTCGAACCCCACATCACCCCGTTCGCTCTGCTGTGTCGACTGGTGATTGTGTCGCTGCGCGACGTCCCCATCCTCAACTCGTCGTACCAGCCTGCGGCCGAGGACGCGGGGCCCGAGATCCGGGTGCACAACGACGTGCACCTGGGCATCGGGACCGCGACCGATCGGGGGCTGCTGGTCGCGGTCGCGCACGGTGCCCAAGATCTCGCCGTCCACGATCTGGCCACCGAACTCGCCCGTCTCGCCGACAGCGCCCGCGCCGGCACCCTCACGCCAGCCGAGCTCACCGGGTCGACCTTCACCATCTCCAATTTCGGAGCCCTCGGGCTCGACGCCGGCGTGCCCGTCATCAACCACCCCGAGGCCGCCATCCTCGGCGTGGGATCCATGAAGCCCCGGCCCCATGTGGTCGACGGCGATCTGGTGGCCCGGCCGACGGTGTCGCTCACGCTGGTATTCGACCATCGGGTCTGCGATGGCGCCGAGGCCGCTCGGTTCCTGACCGGCCTGCGCGACCTCGTCGAGGCTCCCGAACTGGCGCTGCTCGCCACGTGACCGGCGCCCCCGGCCACCACCCACCCGTCGATCAGGCCCGGGTGGGTGCCACACTGGCCGATGTGACCGACTTTGGTGAGATCCACGAGCGGATCGTCGAGCCCGACAAGCGGGGGCTTGAGAAGCTCCGCGGCCAAGGCAAGCTCACCGCCCGTGAGCGCATCGCCGAGCTGGTCGATCCAGGCTCGTTCGTCGAAGATGGCGCGCTCGCCAACGCCGTCGAACCCAACCTGCCCGCCGATGGTGTGGTCACCGGCCGGGGCTCGGTCGATGGCCGCCTCATCGTGGTGGTGGCCAACGACCCGATGGTCAAGGCCGGGTCGTGGGGTGCTCGCACCGTGGAGAAGATCGTGCGGGCCACCGAGATGGCCCTGGCCGAGCAGCTTCCGATCGTGTGGCTGGTCGACTCGGCGGGGGCTCGCATCACCGACCAGGTCGACCTGTTCCCCGGCCGCCGGGGCGCCGGTCGCATCTTCTACAACCAGGTTCGGTTGTCGGGTCAGGTGCCCCAGATCTGTTGCCTGTTCGGGCCGTCAGCGGCTGGGGGCGCCTACATCCCGTCGTTCTGCGACGTGGTCTTCATGGTCGACGGCAACGCCTCGATGTACCTGGG
>CAZEFG010000334.1:0-2677 GCA_964511355.1 uncultured Iamiaceae bacterium | reverse complement strand
TTTCCATGCAAAGGATCTTTGCACCCGGGTGCGAGGAACAGGCAGTTGTGGGAGGGTCGAATCAATCGGGGCACCGGCTGCCGCACACCCGGCACTGGCCCGTTCCTTCCGGAGGTCGCTGAGCAGATCGGCCTGTACACCTACGACCCAGTGGAAGGTGTCTAGCCTCTGTCTTCGGCAAGCCCCCATAGCGCCCGATGCTGCCAATCCGACGGTCGCATGTTCGAATCCACCGGGGTAGGTCGGGGACTCTGCGTCACGAAGCGTGCGGGAGTTCGCAGTGTCAGTGCCTGCCGAGGGCGCCGGCGCTAGGGGATAGCAGTGCCAACTCGTTGTCGCCGAGGTTGGCTACTCCGCCCAGACGCCGAGCACGTTGCCCGCTGGGTCGCGGAAGTGGAAGCGCCGCCCACCAGGGAAGTCGAAGATTGGATCTACGATCTCCGCTCCTGCCTTCTGCACGGCGGCGAGGGTGGCCTCAAGATCATTCGACTTGAGAATCACGAGTGGAGGGGGGCCTGTACTCAGGCGCTCGACTGCAGCTCTCGGGTGAGCGCCTCGCCGACGATCTCGCTCTGTCGTTTCAGCAGAGCGCCCTCATTGCCAGCCCCTACGGCTTGACGGCGATCACCGCGCTGTAGTCCAGCGGCAGGAGTAGGAGGCGGCGGTCGAGCGCATCGTTGTATTCGTCGACCGCTTGACGACTACCCGACCAGTGCCCGTAGTCATCGACGATGAGGATCCCGCCGGGTGCTAGGCGGGGATAGAGGTACTTGAGCTCGTGAGCGGTTGAGTCGTACCAATCGGTGTCGAGCCGAAGCAGCGCGATCTCGTCGGGTACCTCGGTGGGGATGGTATCGATCACACTCCCGGCCACGAAGCGCACCCGGTCGGTCGGGTACCCGGTCGACGCCATGTTGGCCCGAACCTCGGCTTCGGGGGCGATGCCAAGCAGCCACGAGTTGGGCGGCTCGCCTTCGAGGATCTCAGCGGCGGAGCGGCCATGGCGGTCGCGATCGATATCGGCCGGCGCGGTCATGCCCTGGAAGGTGTCGTACAGCCACAGGCCCCGGTCGGTGGTCTGCTCGTCGAGGAGGGTGAGGGCCGCGGCCATCATCGATCCGCCCTTCCACACCCCGCATTCGACGAAGGCTCCCGGTACCTCGGCTGCGGTCAGGTGCCGGACGGCCCGGATGAGCCCCCCGATACGAAGATTGGGGGTCATCGTGTAGCGCGACACCTGCTTGATGATGTCGGCGTCGGCGTCGCTGACCGGTGGATGAACAGCGCCCGCGGGCCAGACATCAAACCCCAGCGGGGCGAGACCTCGTATTACCGCTCGTTTCCATCGTTGTCGGGCCACGCGCACTTTCTACAGGGTCCCGACGTGTTTGCTCGCGAAGGGTCAGCCGGACCGCAACCGGCTAGGCGGCGGCGAAGAGATGGGAGATTACGACATCGCGGGCGTAGCGGGTGAGCGCTTCGCCCGATCCTCGTCGTCGTTCCCTGACCGCCAGCCTCCTGGGGGGACTGCTGAAGCCAGGGGAGTGAAGGGGGCTGCCATCCGGATAGCTGAACCGCCACCGGTAGCGATCGGGCGGACCCGATGCGGCGGGCTCGATGCGCAGAGAGTGGCGATGCACGATGCGATGGTGACGGCGACACAGCAGGACCATGTTGCGCAGCTCGGTGGGTCCGTCGTCGTCGTAGTAGCGGATGTGGTGGGCGATGAGGCGGCGGGCGGCCCCGCAATCGGGGTACGCGCACCCGCCGTCGCGGGCGAGCATCGCCTGGCGTTGGGCTGGGCTGGCGAACCGGGCTGGCACCGTGGCCAGGATGGGTTCGCCGTTGAGCATGACGGTGTAGGTGAGGGTGCCCTGTTCGGCCAGCATGGTGACCCACCATGGGGGGATCGGCGCGACGCCGGGGATGAAGGCCCGGTCGATCTCGAGCCCATGGTCGCCCTCGCGGGCATGGACCACCACGTTGACCGCGATGGTTTCGGGCACGAAACCTGCCGACGAGGCTTGACTGGATGCGGCCCGTTCGCCAAGGGCGAGCAGGGCTTCGGCCGCGGTGCGATCCCACGGTGGGACCTCGGTCGATTCGCCCACCGCCCCATCGGCGACGACCCGGGACCGTTCGGCGTCGAGCCACCCTTGCAGTGCGGCACCATCGGCGGCGTCGAAGTCGCCGCGGAGACAGAACCGGCCGTCGCGCCAGCCCCAACCGGCCGAGGACGGCGTCGGATCATCGTCGCCGCTCCCGTCGGTGCCGTCGGCATCGTCGCTATCCGACCCACTGACCGTATCCGACCCACTGGCAATGTCGGACTCGACGCGCTGGCTGGGAGCTGTCACCTGGGGGTACTCGCGCAGCACCCGTTCGAGTTGAGCTCCTGAAAGCTCTCGGGTGGCGTCGATGACGGTGGCCTCGTTGCCGGGCGTACAGCGACGGGCAATAGCCAGCACTGACCGCAGCGAACGCTCGCCCGATGCGAGCAGATCCTCGGTTAGCGGCAACTCGTCGAGGCGGTCGGCCAGTTCGACCAGATCGGCAGACTCAGATGTGGTTAGCCCCAGCTGCCAGGCGAGATAGGGGCGCCATGGTTCGGCCAGGGGGGCAGTCATCGCCTCGCGGGTTGCCTCGACCAACCGGGCCTGCCACGCGGCCACCTGAG
>CAZEFG010000333.1:0-2682 GCA_964511355.1 uncultured Iamiaceae bacterium | reverse complement strand
GTCACACCACATCCTTACGGTCGTCGAGTGAGGCTCGAAGCATGCTCTGAGCGACGACATGAAAGCGGGCATGAAAGATGATCCCTGAGACCCCTGCCCTCCCGGCACGTACCTACGCGTCACCTATGAGCTACATCGGCACGACGAGGCGCACGATGGCGTGGATACGCCGTGTGGGATCTGCCTCGCCACTCGCTGCGATTGGGGCGTACATCGCTGGCGCGGGATGGCTCGCGACCATGTGGTTCGCCGTGCTCCCAGTCTGGTACTTCGTCACTGTCCTTCTCTTCGGCGTGTTCACGATCCCCTACCGCCTGATCCAACGAGGCAACCGAAAGCAACGCCATATTCAGGAAGCGCAGTTGGCCACCATGCAGACAATGCTGGTCCAGCAGCAGGAGGCCATACTCCGCAATCAAGTTGGCGCGGAGGGCCACCCCGAGCACTGATGGTCAGTCCTAGTGTCGCATATTGCAAGCAGACTGCTAGCGTTATGCGACATGGGCACGCTTTACCTTCGGAACGTTCCCGCTGAGGTCCACGAGAAGCTCGGACTCTTGGCCGCCCGCGAGGGGCTTTCGGTCTCGGCGTTCGCCACCCGGGAGCTGGCGCGGGTTGCCCGCCGGGCCGACTACCCGGCGCTTCTGTCAGACCTTCCCGCCCTGGAGGTCGACGCCGCTTCGGTAGTGGGAGCTCTCGAGGCGGGCCGAGCCGCGCGGTGATCGTCGTCGATGCTTCCGCGGTGGTCCTCGGCTTGTTGAACGACGGAGAGGCCCGAGCGACGCTCCGCGATGAAGTTGTCGTCTGCCCTCACATCGTCGACTCCGAAGTGGCGCATGCACTTCGCGTATTGGTTCTGCGGGGTGTGGTGGAGGTCACGGACGCAGCCCGAGCCATCCGCACCTGGAGCCGTCTCGGAGTCGAGCGCCTCACGGTGACAGGACTGCTCGACCGCATTTGGGAGCTGCGCGACAACGTCACCGCCTATGAGGCCACGTACCTGGCGCTTGCCGAGGCCCTTGAGGTACCGCTTCTCACGGCCGACAGCCGCCTCGCTCGAGCCCCGGGACCTCGATGCACGGTGACAGTCGTTCGCCGCTGAGCTAGATCATCGCTTGCTTATATAAGCCATACCTGACATACTTAGGACGTGCACGCGTTCGATGTACTCGGCGACCCGGTGCGGCGGCGGCTCCTGGAGATGCTCGCCCTGGGCGAGCACACGGCCGGGCAGCTGACTGATGTGGTCCGGGCTGAGTTCGGGATCAGCCAGCCGGCCGTGTCGCAACACCTGCGCGTGCTCCGCGAGAACGGGTTCGCCACCGTCCAGGCCGACGGCACCCGCCGGATCTACTCGGTCGACCCCGACGCCCTCCGTCCGGTGGACGAGTGGCTCGACGGGTTCCGTCACTTCTGGGCCCCGAAGCTCGCCGCCCTCGACACCGAGATCGCACGCGGTAAACGCCAACGACGCACCAACCAGGAGAGCACGTGAACCCCACCGAGATCATCGACCAGCAGGTCGCCGCCGTCTCCCGCTCACTAACCGAGGGCGAACGCTCCGGCTCCGCAACCCGGGTGGCGTCGATCAGCCAGCGCTACGCGACCACCCCCGACGACCTCTGGGATGCCCTCACCTCACCCGACCGTCTCCCCCGCTGGTTCGCCCCGGTCTCCGGCGACCTCCAACTGGGTGGGCGCTACCAGGTCGAGGGCAACGCCGGTGGCGTCATCGAATCCTGCGACCCTCCCCGCGCCTTCTCGGCCACCTGGGAGTACGGCGGGGAGATCAGCTGGATCACGGTTCACATCGAACCCGACGGCGACGGCGCCCGCCTCACCCTCGTCCACGAGGCGCCAGCCGACGCGGCACCCGAGTTCTGGTCCCGGTACGGACCCGGCGCCACGGGCGTGGGCTGGGACCTGTCGCTTCTCGGCCTTGCCCTGCACCTCACCAGTGGCGCCGACCGACCCGCCGAATCCGACGACTTCCACACCCTGCCGGAAGGACGCCGCTTCATAACCGACTCCAGCGCCGCCTGGGCCGAAGCGAACGTTGCCGGCGGCGCCGACCGCGCCGAAGCCGAAGGGCAACGCGACCGCACCACCGCCTTCTACCTCGGTGAGGAACAGCCCCCAGGTTGAAGCACGGCCGCCGAGCCGAGACCGGCCCCGCGGGCCGTTGACCGGCACCTGGTGGCGCGATTGCTCGGATATCGCCCAATCGCGCCGCCACCTCTGGCTTCGGCAGGAAGATCTGCGGGTTGGCAGGGTGAAGCGCGGCCGGGCACGGGGCACCGCGTAGAGCGCGGGTCAGGAAGCCAGGGTTCGGGCCAGGCGTTGGAGGTCGGCGGAGGGGGGCAGGCCCAACTCGTCGGCGAGGTCCTCGGCCCGTTGTTGACTCCGTAGCGCGGCGGCTCGGTCGCCGAGAGCCAGGAAGCACTCGGTCTGGAGGTTCACGGCCTGGTCCGACCAGGGGTCGGCGGCCAGCGCCGCCACCGCCAACCTCTGGGCCTGCTCGCTTTTGCCCACCGCCAGCAGCAATCCTCCGGTCCTGATCAGGGCCCGCACATAACGCGACCGCAGCCGGTCCTGTTCGATCTCGTCGGACCCGTCGATCTCCACATCGCACAGGAACGGCCCTCGGTACCAATCGATCGCCGCCAGGTAGCCGCTGAGCGC
>CAZEFG010000332.1:0-2693 GCA_964511355.1 uncultured Iamiaceae bacterium | reverse complement strand
TGTCGGCCAGCCCGGCCACGATCACCTGCCCCATCGCCTCGGACTCCGCCATACGTGCCGCGGTGGTAGACACCAGCCCGCCAGACATATTGAGTGCCCCAGCCATCATCGCCTCCCAGATCTACACAGGACAGTGCCTTGATAGTAAGGAGGGGGTATGACACTTACTGATAGTGGTGAGCTGACAACAGCAAGTGATCAAACGATGCCGCGGCATCGCTTGGTCGGATCTCGCTAGGTGGCCAGAACCTGCGGCGAGTCAGCTGCGCTGGAGCACGTGGACGACGCATACGGCACCGACGCCGACCATGTGGGCCAGGCCGGTGGTGGCGCCGGGGTGCTGACGCTCGCCGGCTTCGCCCCGCAGCTGGGTGGTGATCTCGGCGATCTGACCGACGCCGGTGGGGCCGACGGGGTGGCCCATCGACAACAAGCCGCCCGACGCGCTCACCGCAACCCGGCCACCGATGTCGAAGTCGCCAGCTTCGAGCATGGCGGCCGCCTGATGCTTGGGGGCCAGGCCGATGGCTTCAATGTAGAGCAGCTCCTCGACGGTGAAGGCGTCGTGCAGTTCGACCACGTCGAGGTCGTCGGCGGTGATCCCGGCGGCAGCCAAGGCATCGGCGGCGGTCTCTCGGGTGAGGGCAGCGTCGAAGTTCTCGCCCTCGTAGATGGTCTCTGAGCGCGAGGCCGAGGAGAGGACCCGCACCGCCCGGTCGCCGTCGAGCCCCAGGCGTTCGATGGCGTCGTCGGAGGCCACGATGACCGCCGCCGCACCCTCGCCCACCGGGCAGCACTGCAGGCGGGTGAGCGGACCGCTGATGGGATCGTCGCCCATGACCTCTTCGAGCGTGCGCACCTTTCGGCGCTGGGCGTTGGGGTTGAGGGCACCGTTGCGGCTGTTCTTCACCGCCACCAGGGCCAGGTGCTCGGGGCTGGCGCCACTGTCGTGCATGTAGCGGTTTCCGAGCAGGGCGAAGTGGGTGAAGGGCACCACCCGGCTGCCGGCGAGGTCGCGGACCCCGGCGGCGCGCTGGGGCATGTTGGAGGCCAGGGGCTTGTCGACCCCGGTGGCGATGGCGACGTCGACCAGGCCGGCGGCCACGTCGATGCACGCCTGGCGGAAAGCGGTGGAGCCTGACGCCGACGCGTTCTCGATCTGGGCCATGGGGATACCGGTGGAGCCCAGATGCCGGTACATGAGGCGCGACAGGCCCATGGCGGTGGTGGAGGTACCGGTGTAGGCGGCCTGCACCTCGGTCCAGGCCAGCCCGGTATCGGCAAGTGCCGCCCGCACGGCGTGCACGCCGAGTGCGGTGTAGGGCGTGTCGCTGGGGCGCTGGTAGGGGTGAAGCCCGACGCCCACCACCCGCACCGGCCGTAGATCGCGCAGGTTCTTCACTGGTTCTGCCCCTCCCCGTTCAGGGCATCGGATTGCGGAGCGAAGCGAGGTTCGACGATGTCGTTCCCCTCATCGTCGGTGCGTTGAACCAGCCATTGCGCCACGACCCGTTGGCCGATCGACACCTCGTGTTCGGCGACCGCCATCGTGGCCCGGATGAGCGGGCCGTCATCGAGCTGGATCTCGCCCATGACGAAGGGAGCCTCGACGTCTCGGCCCCGGTGACGGTGGACCGTGGCCAGGGAGTACACGGTTCCGGAGGCGGCCAGGTCGGCCGGGTCGAGGTGGTCTTCTCCCGCCCCACAGGCCGGGCACCCCAGCCCCACCGGTGGGAAGAACACCTGGCCACAGCCAAGACAGCGGGAGCCGACCAGCACCGGTTCGGGCCGGTCGGGGTCATAGAGCCCGCGGTGGGCAGCGACGCGCCTTGAATCTCCGATGGTTCTGATCTCCCTGTGTGGTGCCCGTCACGAACTTGCTTGTCGAGCGTTCAACAAGTTAGTAGCGTGCGGCCATGCCCGTCCAGCAAACAGAGCGGCGGTCCCAGTCAGAACGACGGGGCGAAGCCGAGACCGCTCTGCTCGACGCCGCCATGCGCCTGTTTGCCCGCCAGGGGGTCGAGGCCACCTCCCTCGCGGCCATCGGCGACGAAGCGGGCTACAGCCGGGGCCTGGCCAACCACCACTTCGGGTCCCGGGCCGCTCTGGTCGAGCAACTGGCTCGCCGGGGCCAACGCCGTTTCGCCAAGGGTGTCGAGCACCTCCAGGCGCCAACCGTCGACACCGTCGTCGCCGTGGCCGACACCTACCTCGCCCTGTTCGACGACCCCAACGACGACGTGCGGGCGTTCTTCGTCATGCGGGGTGGCGCCATCCCCCTCGACGCCCCCCTCCGCTCCATCTACGCCGCCGACGACCGGCGGTTCCGGGCGGGCATGGAGCGCGTCATCCGCCGCGGCCAGGAGGCGGGCACGATCCGGCCCGACATCGACGCCGCCGCGTTCTCCGCCCTCCTGGTGGGCCTGCTCCGCGGGGTGGCCAGTCAATGTCTCATGGATGCCGACGCCGTCGACCTCGCCACGGTGCGATCCACCACCCGCGCCGTAATCGTAAGTGCCCTCACTCCGACCGATCCGGAGTCGTCCACGCCATGACCCGCACCGAACCCGAACGCGGCTCCCCCGAATTCTGGGCGGCCGAGACTCCCGACGCGGTGGCGGTCGTCGATGGTGCCGCCACCCTGACCTACGCCGAATGGAACACCCGCGCCGATCAGGTGGCCGATTCGCTCG
>CAZEFG010000331.1:0-2707 GCA_964511355.1 uncultured Iamiaceae bacterium | reverse complement strand
GATCAAGGAGGTCGGCTACGACGGCGTCGAGTGGCGCGTCACCGAAGACGATCTGCTCCGACACCCCCAGCAAGTGGCGGCCCGGATTCTTCGGCTTCGCCAGGTGCGCTCGCCCCACTCTGTTCTCGGTGGCGCGAAACGGCCACCTCTGGCCGTTTTGCGCCAGCAAGACACCGGTTAGGTGGGCGACACCCCAAGGCTGGCGAGGAGGACGCGGACACGACGCTCGATCTCGTCGCGGATGGGGCGTACGGCGTCGAGCCCTTGGCCCGCCGGGTCTTCAAGCTCCCAATCCTCGTAACGGATACCGGGGAAGAAGGGGCAAGCGTCACCGCAGCCCATGGTCACCACCACATCGGCCGTACGCACGATTTCGTCGGTCCACGGTTTGGGGTACTCCCGAGCGATGTCGATACCCACCTCAGCCATGGCCGCCACTGCGGCAGGGTTCACTTCGGCAGCCGGTTCGGATCCACCCGACCAAGCGACGGCCCGATCACCGGCCAGGGCGTTGAACCAGCCGAGCGCCATCTGAGACCGACCGGCGTTGTGTACGCAAAGGAACAACACCAGCGGTCGACCGTTGGGGTCGGGAACGGAGCCGTCGACCTGCGGGGTGGTTTCGGGCTGGTCAATCGGTTCGGTCACTGCGACTCCATGGTGAGAGGGTCAACTTGTCCGGCTACCGCGGGCCGCTGATACAGAAGGCGAATCAAGCCGAAGGCGATCACGGCACCGACCAGTTGCATGAGGACAAACATCGGCACAGACGTCGGGTCGATCCCCGCAAACGAGTCCGACAAGGTCCTGGCCAGGGTGACGGCAGGGTTGGCGAAGCTGGTGGACGAGGTGAACCAGTAAGCGGCGCCGATCCACGCTCCGACCGCCCACGCCACCGCGCCGGCTCGACCCGTGCGCACACAGCCATGGATCACCAGCAACAGCCCGATGGTGGCGATGACCTCGGCTAGCCACATCCCGCCCGAAGACCGAACAGTGGTGGCGAGCGCGACGGCGGGCCGATCGAACATGAGGTTGGCCAGGATCGTGCCCAGGCACGCGCCCAAAACCTGCGCGACGACGTAGAGAGCGGCTCTTCTGGAGCTGATGGCACCATCGAGCCACTCGACCAGAGTGACGACCGGGTTGAAGTGCGCACCCGAGACCACACCGAACATGAGGATGATCCCCGCCAGCACACCTGCAGTGGCGAGGGCATTTTGGAGGAGCTGCAAGCCGATGTCGTCAGGCGACAACTGGCTGGCCATGATCCCGGAGCCGACCACCCCCATCAGCAGGAAGGCCGTGCCGATGGCCTCGGCGGCGAAGGACCTCACTCAGTTGGTCGGTTGGACGAGTTCTTGGGCGGGCTGGTCACCACCCGGGGCACAACAGATGCCGACATCCGCCTGGCCGCGGACGGTGTTGACCATCTGCTCGGCGTCGGCGGTCTTGACGTAGACCTCCCACGGAGCCCCGTCGGGGTCGGTCACCCAGGTCTCGGTCTTTTCGGCATAGCAACAGGTCGTATCGGCCATCCCGGTGGTGACCAGACCTTCAGCGGCGAGGCGGGCTTCGGCAGATTCAACCTCGGATGCGCTCTCGACCTCGACGCCCAGGTGGTTCAGGGTGCCACCGGCCTCGCCCTCGATCAGCACCAACTTCAGCGGCGGCTCGTCGATGGCGAAGTTGGCGTATCCGGGCCGGCGCTTGTTGACCTCGGCTCCGAACAATTTGGAGTAGAAGTCCACGGCCTGGTCGAGGTCGGAAACGTTTAGAGCCAGCTGGACCCGGGCCATGACGGCCTCCCTGATAGATTGATGGTTATCGATGTTGCATCCTACTGATGCATCGATAGTTGTCAATATGTCGGAGGTAGTTTCCATGGCCGCGCCACGAGAGCTGACACTGGAGGCCGAGATCGGCGCTGAGTCGGTCGACGAAGAGTGCTGCCCTACCCTCACCGACTCCCCGCTGGCCGACGACAATGCCGCCGATCTCGCCAACACCTTCGCCGCCTTGGCCGATCCGGTCCGGCTCAAGCTCCTCAGCCTCATCGCCTCGGCCGGCGAGCTGTGCTCCTGCGACATGGTCGAGCCACTCGGCAAGTCTCAGCCCACCGTGAGCCACCACACCAAGGTCCTGGCCGAAGCCGGTCTGATCGAGGGCGACAAACGCGGCCGTTGGGTCTACTGGAGCGTGTCCGCCGGCCGGGCCGACTTCGTCCGCAACGCCCTCACCGTGGCCTGAAACTCGCTCCTCAAGCGGTCCGGCTGGCGCCAACCGACTACTTCCGGTCGTTTCCCGCCAGGCAAAGCTCTGGTTAGAGCTGGTCTTCCACGTCAGCCAATAGCGCTTCGCAGGAGCGTTCGACCATGTCGAACACGTCGACGAAGCCGTCGTCTCCCCCGTAGTACGGGTCGGGCACGTCAAGGTCGCCATCGGCCTCGGGGTCCCATTCGCGCAGCCGGTGGATCTTCGCCGCTGCAGCCTCGTCAGGAGCGATTCGCCGCAAGTTCGCCACGTTCGATTCGTCCATCGCCACCACCAAGTCGACACGGGCGAAGTCGGCGGCCACGAACTGGCGGGCACGGTGATCGAGCACCACGCCTCGGCGCTCCATCTCGGCCTGGCTGCGAGGGTCGGCCCCCTTGCCAATGTGGTAATCGGCGGTACCGGCACTCTCGATGTGGACGCGGTCGGCGAG
>CAZEFG010000330.1:0-2712 GCA_964511355.1 uncultured Iamiaceae bacterium | reverse complement strand
CACCACCACCAACTCAAAACCAGCAAGAACTGGCGCCTCGTCCCCGGCAAAGGCACCCGGCCCTTCGTCCCACCCGACGACCCCCGCCACCCCAACAACAGCCCACCCAACGAGCCAGGGTGAGCAGGCTCAGGCCTGGGCCAGGCGAGCCCAATCCTGAACCGACAGCTCCTCGGCCCGCGACTCGGGGCGAATCCCGGCGGCGGCGAACGCTTCGGGGCTGACCATGCCCGCCAGCGCGCGCCTGAGCATCTTGCGGCGTTGACCGAACCCTGCCCTCACCAACGAGAACATCCGGTCGGGATCGACGTCGACTGCCGGTTCGGGACGCCGGGTGATACGGACCAGCGCCGAGTCGACCTTGGGTCTGGGTATGAACACAGACGGCGGAACCTTGCCCACCAACTCCGCGGTGGCCCAGTAGGCGACTTTCACCGACGGGATGCCATAGGCGGGGTCGCCGACGCCCGCCACGAGCCGCTCGCCCGCCTCGAGCTGCACCATGACCAGCATCGACTCGATGGCGGGTACGCCGTCGAGGAGGTCAAGCACCAATGGGGTGGCGACGTTGTAGGGAAGGTTGGCCACCAGCCGCCACCCGGTCGATCCGGCACCGAGCACATCGTCCCAGTCGAGCTCCAGGGCGTCGCCGTGCACGACCCGCACACCCAATGGCTCGACGACCTCCCGCAGGATGGGCACCAGGTAACGGTCGATCTCGACCACGGTGACCTTGGCCCCGACCTCGTTCAACGCCAGGGTCAACGAACCGAGCCCCGCTCCGATCTCCACCACCCGATCCCCGGGACCGACCTCGGCCAGGCGGGCGATGCGTCTGACCGTGTTGGGGTCGGCCACGAAGTTCTGACCCAGGGCGCGACTGGGCGCCAGGTCGTGGTTGCGCAACAGCGCGGCGATGTCGGCCGGCGAGTGGGTCAGCGCAGGTGCGAGCCGCAGTGCGGCCACGGACGGTGGCCACGCGACTGGTAGAGCGCCAGGGCCAGGGCGTCCTGGTCGGCGGGCGAAGCGTCGCTGGGGGCGACCCCGACCAGGTCGGTGCGACCACTGGAACGAGCGATGTTGTCCCAGGTTCCTTGGTAGAACTGGTAGGCACCGTGGTACAGACCGTTGCTGCTGACCGCCTGGTAGTTGCCGCCCGACTCGCAGTGCCGCAGCGCCTGCCATTGGGCGGCGGCAGGACCACCGGCAGCGGCGGGCTGTGGCTCCTCGCGGGCGGCGGTTTCGGCTGCCGCCTGGGCGGCTTGGGCCTCGGCAGCCCGCTCCCGGGCGATGCGATCCTGTTCGGCCTTGCGAGCGGCCTCAGCGGCCATCTCGCGCTCCTCACGAAGCCGCAGCTGTTCCTCTTCGAGGAGGCGTGCCTGTTCGACGGCTTCGGCTTCCTCGGCGGCCGCCGCGGCCCGAAGTTCATCGCCTCGACCGAAGATCCCCAGCGTACGAGGGGTGGCCAGATCATCCGCGGTCACAAAACCCAGGCCTCGGGGGGTGTGCGCCGACTCGGCGGAGCTGGCTTCAGCACTAAGACCCGCAACCTCGGCGTCATCCGTAGCGGCCTCGGCCACATACGCGGTCGGCCTGGCTTCGGGGGAGGCGTCGGCACCGCCGGCTACCTCGATGAGCAACAGCGGGACGGCGAGAGCGGTGGAGAAGACCGCCACCGCCAGGCGGCGTTGCTCCCGACGGCGGTCCTTGCGGGCAAGGGCGCGCGTTGGTGCTGGCTCGTCGTCGCGTGTTCGGTCGGCGTGACCCGACACAGACCCAAGGGCCCGTTGGTCTCCGTCCAGGACTCAGTCCTTCCCTACGGTGAATTGGCGACACCGTCGGTCGGAGACATCGACCGGTGGTGACGTAACGCAGGGGGCACCTTATGGACCTCGTAACGAGAATGCAACCTGCTCGCGCCCAGATGGTCACAAGCGCACAAACTCGAAGAGCAACCCCGGGGAGTCACCCCCAGTGGTCAGTCCAGGTGGTATAAGCGTGCGGCGTTGGCCCAGGTGTCGGCCGCGACCACCTCGACCGGGACACCACGCGCTTCCGCCAAGGCTTCGCCGACCGCGGTGAGAAGCGCCGGTCGGTTCTTGCGGCCACGGTGTGGCACCGGGGCGAGGTAGGGCGAGTCGGTCTCGACCAGGTAACGGTCAGACGGACACAGCGCCGCGGCGTCGCGCAGTTCGGGCGCGTTGGGGAACGAGACGATGCCGCTGAAGGAAAGGTGCGCCCCCAGGTCGAGGCAGCGTCGCGCTTCGTCGGGCCCCCCGGTGAAGCAGTGCATCACCGTGCGCTCGGGAACACCCTCGGCGGTGAGCACGTCGAAGGTGTCGTCCCAGGCATCGCGGGTGTGAATGACCAAAGCCAGGTCGTGGCGTTTGGCCATGGCGATCTGGGCGACGAAGGCCTCTCGTTGAACGTCGCGGGGTGAGTGGTCGTAGTAGTAGTCGAGGCCGCACTCCCCCACCGCTACGACCTTCGGCGCGGCCAGCAGATCCTCGATGCCGTCGAGTCCGTCCTTGGCGTCGTGCGGATGTAGGCCGACGGTGGCCCACACGCCGTCGAAGCGGGCGGCCATGTCGATGGCCAGTTGAGATGAGGCCCGGTCGGTGCCGACGGTGATCATCCGCTCGACCCCCGCGTCGCGAGCCTCGGCCACCTGCTCGTCGGCGGTGTCCTCACGCAGGTGCAGGTGTTGGTCGG
>CAZEFG010000329.1:0-2717 GCA_964511355.1 uncultured Iamiaceae bacterium | reverse complement strand
CGACGATGAGGCTGAGGCCCACCGCCACATCGGTTTCGGGCGGGAAGGTGAAGGTCAGCACGCGCACGATGCGTACCGACAACAGTTCGATGCCGGCCGGTCCGCCGATGATGGCTGGCAGCGAGAAGAGGGCGAAACCCTGCCAGGCCATGAGCAGCACCGCGCCGCCGAGGCTCGGCATCAGGGCGGGCAGGGTGACGGTGCGGATGGTGCGCCAAACGCCGGCGCCACACACCCGCGACTGCTCTTCGAGGCCGCTGTCCATGCTGCGCAGACCGGCCGATACCAACAGGAACACGAACGGCACCTGGTAGACGACGAAGATGAAGATGAGGCCGTACCAGCTGTAGATGTCGAGGGGTCCGCGGGTGATCTCGATTCCCACCGTGCCCGCCAGGTTGCGGATCACGACGTTGATGTAGCCCGCGCCGGGCGACAGCAGCAGCACCCAGCCGATCGCCCCGGCCACCGGCGGCAACAGGAACGGCACCAGCGGCAGGGAGTCGGTGAGCGCCCCCATGCGGGCGTCGGTGCGCTCGTTGCACCAGGCCAGGAGCGAGCCACCGATGAGGGCGATCACCCCGCTGACCAGGACTACGACCATGGTGTTGAAGATCAACTCACCGAGGTCGGGTTGGGCGAAGGTCTTGCGGATCGGGTCGATGGTCAACGCCCCATCAACCCAGAACAGCCTGATGACGACCCGCAGGAGCGGGTAGCTGGCCAGGATGAGCAGTGCCACGCCCACCCCCCAGCCCATGATCTCAAAGGGGCTGAGGTTGCCGACCCGTTTCCGGATCGTCTTGCGATTGGTGGTGGCGGCCGCTGGCGGAGCAGCGGTGGTCGTCACTTGTACTCCTCAGATGCGCTCGGCAAGGCGACGACCCCGACGCCAGATGCGCAGCTGGCGTCGGGGCCGGTTCAGCTCGGAGTTGTCCGGTCTAGCTGACGCCCAACAGCTCGTAGATGCGGTCGCGGTTGGCCTGAGCCCCCGGCGGAGTGCGGGTGTAGCTGGCCGGGAGGCCTTCGCCGGTGGCCGGCGAAGCGGTGGAGTCGAGGGCGTTGATGATCTGCTGGCCGTCGCCGAACATGAGGTACCAGGCGAAGAGCTTGGCGGCGTTCGGGTTGGAGGCGCCTTCTGAGAGCAACACCACCAACTCGGGTCCGGTGGTCAGCTCGGGGGTGACATAGGCGAGCGGAGCACCGCGGTCGGCAGCACCGAGCACGATCGATCCGACGCCGGGGACACCGATGGCGCCTTCGCCGGCACCGAGGGCCTCGTGCAGCGGGACGCCGCTCGGGTAGGTGCGAACGGCGTTGCGGGCGATGCCCTCGAGGACCTCTTCGCCCTCGCCTTCGAGGACGACGGTCCAGAAGTCGATGTAGGCGGGTGAGCCGGCCGGGTCGACGAGCAGGAGCTTGCCTTCCCACTTGGGGTCGGCCAGGTCGGCCCAGGTCTCGGGCAGCTCGTCCTCGCTCACCTGGTCGGTGTTGTAGGAGATGACGGTGGGCTCGATCGAGACGATGGCGGTTCCGCGGTCGTCGAGGATGAACTCGGCGGGGTAGTCACCCGGGAATCCGGGAATGTCGGCGTCGGCCAGAGCGGTTACCCAACCGTTCTCGCTTGCTTGGGCCACGAACGGCGTGTTCGACACGACGATGGCGTCGGCCACCGGGTTGCCCGTCTCGGCTTCGGCGGAGTACCGGGTGGAAAGCTCGGAGCTGGCGAGGCGCTGGAACTCCACCGAGATACCGAACTCGGCTTCGAACGCGTCGGAGACCTCCTTGGCGATGGCCTCGGCGGGAACCGAGTACCAGACCAGGCTGCCCTCTTCCTGAGCGGCCGCGATCAGATCTTCGAGACCTTCGTAGGCGGGGACGTCGTCTGACTGGTCGTCCTCACCTTCGGTGGTGCTGGTTTCGTTGCCGGGATCGGCGGTGGTGGTGGTGGCGCTGCCGTTGTCGTCGTCGCCACAAGCGGCCACGCCGAACACGAGCAGCAGGGCGGCACACAGTGCCAGCCAAGTGCGGGTACGCATGTTGGTCTACTCCCCCAGGTCGGTTTCCCCCGGCTGCCCGGGGCAACTCCAATGTAGTGCAATTTGTTGACTACCGTCTAGCAAGTGTCATGCTTTGTCGCTCGAAGCGGCTCGCCGACGCGCGGCCTTCGGGAGCGCCCGGGCTCCGATGAACCGTGACACGGAGTCGATCACGGCGTCGGAATCCCACCCCCGCGAGTCGACGTTGCTCCCTGAGATCTCCAACACGGGGATACCCGCGTCCTCGATGGCCCGGGTGATGAAGGCGGTGCCCCGCACCGCGTCCCCGGTCAGATGCACCACCCCGTCGATCTGGTGGTCGATGGCCTCCTTGGCGTACCACTCGCTCGACCAGGGCGGGGAGTTGTAGAGATCGGAGAACCCGCAGAAGCGACCGGCCAGGGTACGGATGGGATCACTCCCCCGGCGGAGGTAGGCGTCGGCGGCGACCGCCAGATACATCGACCACACGAACACCGCGCCGTACTGCTGCTGGAAGTGCTGATAGAAGCCCATGTCGAACCACAGCCCCCGGCCGATCCACATCAGGCGAGCCTGCTCGTCGGGCACCACCCCGTGGCCGGCCTCGACCAGCGCCGCCACCTCGTCGTGCAGATGGCGGGCGGCGTCGCGACCCCACTCACTGCCCCGGTGCCACTGGGGGATCATGGTGGCCGG
>CAZEFG010000328.1:0-2718 GCA_964511355.1 uncultured Iamiaceae bacterium | reverse complement strand
GGGTCTGCCCGCCACTCTGCGGGGCCTGGTGGCGGCCCGGCTCGACTCGCTCACCGCGAGCGAGCGACGCACCCTCGACGACGCAGCCGTGTACGGCCGCACCGGCGGAGTCGAGGCGCTGGTGCTGATGGCGGCGGCCGACCGGGCCGGCCTCGGGGTCAGAGGTCCTGACGAGGTACGAGCCGCGGTCCGAGGTCTGGTCGACAAGGAGATCCTCCTGGTCGATGAAGAGGGCGAGTACTCCTTCCGCTCCGACCTGGTGCGCGAGGTCGCCTACAGCATGCAGACCAAGGCGGCCAGGGCCAAGCGCCACTGGGGGATCGCCCAGTACCTCGAGAACAACTTCGCCCGCTTCGGCGAGGTCAACACCACCATCATCGACGGCCTGGCGCACCACTTCGGCCAGGCCGCCGACCTGGCGGTCGACCTCGGAGGGGTGCCAGGGGTCCCGGCCGACATCGCCGATCGGGCCCTGCTGTGGTTGGGCAAGGCGGCCGAGCGAGCCGAGCAGGCTGACGCCCACGGTCCGGCCGAGCAGCTGTTCGGTCTGGCCCTGCAACTTCTGCCTGACGGGCCGAGCCCCGAGCGAGTCACCATGTTGTTGGGCCGGGCCCGGGCCAACGCCGAGATGCGGGCGCTGCCAGCGGCCCGCCACGACGCGGAGGAGGCCCTCGACCTCGCCCGCCGGTTGGACGACAGTGTCGGCGAGGCCCGGGCGACGCTGATCCTCGGTTCGGTCCTCGACCGAGAGGGCAACCGGGCTGACGCCATTGCCACCTTGACCGACGCGGTCGATATCTCGTCTCGCATCGGCGATCGCCACGCGATGGGGGAAGCCCTGCGGATGCGCGGAATGGCCGAGATCTTCACCGGCGATGCCGAAGCGGCTCACCGGTCGATATCCGAAGCGTTTGACCTGTTCTGCGCCCTCGACGACCGGCGCGGTCAGGCGTGGGCCTTGCAGAACCTCGCCTGGCTCGCCTACCTCGAAGGTCGACCCTCCGAAGCCGACCGGCGCATCACCGAATCAGCTGCCATGTTCGCCGAGCTGGGCGACAGTGGCGGCCTCGGTTGGGTGGTGGGGCTGCAGGCCTGGGTCCGGTTCCACCAGGGCCGCTGGGAAGACGCCGAGGAGATCAGCGAGATGATCTTGGTCGAGGCTCGCGGTCGGGGCGATCGGTGGGCCACCGGGATGATGCAGGTGCTGTCCGCCTCGGTGCGGTTGTGGACGGGTCGGGCTTCGCTCGCTCTCAGCCGGGCTCAGGACGCCGTCGAGACCTTCCAAAACGTGGGCGATGTCGACCGCGAGGTCCAATCGGCGGCGGTCCTCGGACGCGCCCTGATCGCGGTGGGGCTGGTTGGCGAAGGATTTCGCACGCTCGACCTGGCCGTTGAGAACGGTCGCCGGGCACCAGGGGGCAGCAACTCGGTGGGGAGCACCGCGCTGGCAGCGGCGGCGGTGTCGATCGGCGACCCCGAACGGGCGCTCCGGGCGGCTGCTCTGGTCGGCATCGAAGACCTCGATCCGGCGGTGATCGGCGAAAGCGACCGCCTGGTGGCGTTGGGTCTGGCGCTGCTCCAGATGGGCCAACTTGATGCCGCCCGTCAGCATCTGCAAAGCGCAGTGCAGACCGAAGGTGAAGAAGTGCCGAGCGGCTACGCGCTCAGTGCCCTGGCCTGTGTCCGGGCGGTCGAGGGCCGGGGCGACGAGCTCGACGAGCTGGTGGCCGAGGTGATGTCGATCGAGCGGTCGACCTACGTGGACCGGATCACCGCTCTATGCGCTCAGGGAGCCTTCCGGCACGGAATCCAGGACCGCAACGGGGCCGACGATGCGTTCAATCAGGCGATCCTCATCGCCGACGGCACCGACGACCGGGTCGCTCAGGTCATCGCCCGGCTGGCCAAGTGCGAATCGGCGGCGGCGGTGGGCGTGGTGTTCCCCGAGCTCGATGCCGATATCCATGCGAGCCTCGGCGAACTGGGCATCACCGGAGACGGCTGGCGCCAGATCTATCGCGCCGCCGCTGAAGGCGGCCAGACGAGCACCGCCGCCGAAGGCGGCCAGATGAGCACCGCCGCTGAAGGCGGCCAGACGAGCACCGCCGCTGAAGGTGGCCAGTTGAGCACCGCCGAAGGCAAAACGGCACCGCCCCCACAAACTGTGTGAAATCGCTCGCTGAGCGAACGGATCTCACACGGTTTGGTGGGGGCGGGACTTCATGAACGCGGTGCTCAGCGGTTGGGCTGAGGGGTGACCCGCAGGTAGGGCTTGATGGCGGTGAAACCCTTGGGGAACTTGGTCTTGGCGTCGTCGTCGTTCACGGCGGGGGAGATGATGACGTCGTCGCCGTCCTTCCAGTCGACCGGGGTCGCGACCTGGTAGTTGGCGGTGAGTTGCAGCGAGTCGATGACGCGCAGGATCTCGTCGAAGTTGCGGCCGGTGCTCGCCGGGTAGGTGAGCGTGAGCTTGATGTTCTTGTCGGGGCCGATCACGAACACCGAACGAACGGTGAGGTTGTTCGCGGCCGCCGGCGGAACCATGGCGTAGAGGTCGGCGACCTTGCGGTCGGGGTCGGCGATCAGCGGGTAGTTGAGGGCCGTGCCCTGGGTTTCGGCGATGTCGGCGCTCCAGCCCTTGTGGTCTTCCAGTGGGTCGACCGACAGGCCGATGACCTTGACGTTGCGCTTCTCCCACTCGGGCTTGAGGGCGGCCAC
>CAZEFG010000327.1:0-2719 GCA_964511355.1 uncultured Iamiaceae bacterium | reverse complement strand
GGCCCCCAGATCGTGGTGAGCCGCACCCACCCCGGCCTGATCAAGCGCCTCTTCGAGCTCGAAGTGCCCGAGATCGCCGACGGTGTGGTCGAGATCAAAGCCTGTGCCCGTGAGCCGGGCCACCGCACCAAGATCGCCGTGTGGTCCAACGACCCCAACGTCGACCCGGTTGGTGCCTGTGTTGGTGCCCGTGGTGCCCGAGTGCGCATGGTGGTCAACGAGTTGCGGGGCGAAAAGATCGACATCGTCCCCTTCTCCGAAGACTCTCCGGACTTCGTGATGAAGGCCCTGTCGCCCGCCAAGGTGAAGGAAGTCCGCATCGACGAAGAGACCGGTACCGCCACCGTCATCGTCCCCGACTACCAGCTTTCCCTCGCCATCGGCAAGGAGGGCCAGAACGCACGATTGGCGGCTCGGCTCACCGGTTGGCGGGTCGACATCAAGTCCGAAACCCAGCTCGCCGAGGAAGAGGCCTACGCCTCGGAGGAATGGGCTGAGGGCGAATGGATCGTCGATCCCGAGTCGGGCGAGCAGGTGTGGCAGCCCGCCGAGGGCGGCCCCGCCCTGTCGGTCGAGGAGTGGTCTGCCGGCGCGACCGACGAGGCGGACTCCGACGAGCGGACACCGTCGCCCGCCGAAGGGGTCGAGGTTCTCGACGCCGAGGAAGCCGCTGTCATCGAAGGCGGCCGGGCGTCGCTCGAGGACCTTGCCGTCGAGGACCTTGCCGTCGAGGACTCCGACACCGCGGCGGACGAACCATCCGAGGACGCACCCGAGGTGGCGTCCGAGGAAGAGCCCACGCCGTAGGGCTGGTGTCGCACCCGATCCGCACCTGTATCGGGTGTCGCCGCCGAGCCTCTCCTGACCAACTCGTTCGTCTGGTCCGCCAGGCCGACGGAACGGTCACAAAAGGCTCTAACCTGGATGGCCGTGGAGCCTGGCTATGTCGAGGCTCTGCTAGTTGTCTGGCCGAAGCAACCAAGCGACGGGCGTTTGCTCGGGCGTTTCGGGCGCCGATCACTGCCGTGGTGGTCGACGCATGATCATCTCAATAGCAGTGGTGAACTCTGCGGTGGGGCCTGGCATTAGTGCCGCTGGTCCCGGTGCGCGAGACTAGACCTCCGCTTGCGTCTGGCGGCGCGCTGGGCCGGCACCCCAAAGACAGATTTCGAAGACCGACGAAGGACTGGATAGGACTTGGCACCGAAGATCCGCGTGTACGAGCTGGCACGAGAACTCGGGCTCACCAACAAGGAGACGCTCGATCTCTGCGACGCGCTCGGAATCGGAGTGAAGAGCCACTCCTCCAGCGTGGTCGACGCCCAAGCCGACCGGGTCCGACGCAAGGCCGAACGCGAAGGCCTGATTCGCGAACAGCAACCTGAAGAGCCCGAGGCGCCCAAGAAGGCGGCCGCCAAGAAGGCTCCGGCCAAGAAGGCCGCGGCCAAGGCCCCCGAGGCCGAGCCGGCCAGCGAAGCCACCGCCGAGCCAGATGCTCCCGCCGCGCCGGCCGCCGACCAGCCCGCCGAGACCAAGACACCAGTCGCCGCCGAGACCAAGCCACCTGCGGCGGCCGCCGACACTCCGGCTGACGCAGCGGACTCAGCCGACGCTCCCGAGGCCCCAGCCCGTCCGGCGGCGCCTGCGGCCGAGCGCAAGAGCCTGGTCACCTCCAGCGGAAGCGAACGCCAGGTCCGGCGTCCCGACGCAGCACCAGCAGCGCCTCCCGCACCGACCGAAGAGCCCGCTCCCCGCGCGGCAGAACCGGCGCGCGCCGCGGCATCGGCTCCTTCGTCAGCGCCCACCGCTCGCACCGACGCCCCGGCCCCGGCGGCCAGCGCCGAGGCGTCTTCCGCCCCCACTCAGCAACGCCCCGCTCCGCCTGCTGCGCCGGCGCCGCCATTGTCGCCTTCGGGCAAGCCCATCCCGCCGCCTCCCGGTCCGCCGCTATCAGGGTCGGGCAAGCCGATCCCGCCGCCGCCCGGCCTGGGTGGTCGCGGCCCCGCACCCGCGGCCCGTCGTCCCGGCGGTCCCGGCGTGGGTCGTCCCGGCATGCGTCCTGGTGGTCCCCCGAGCGGTGGCGGACCTCGTCCCTCGGTGCCCGGTGCCGGCCCCGGCGGGCCTTCCGGCGGTCCCAGTGGCGGCCCCGGAGGTCGTCCCGGTGGCGGTCGTGGTGGTCCCGGTGGTCAGCAGCGTCGCCCACCTCGCCGCAAGGGGCGTCGTCGTCGTTCACGCGAAGAGCTCCAGCCCATGGACGCTCCCTCCTACACCCCCGAGAACGCCGCTGTTCCCGAGGGCACCGTGGTCATCGAACGCTCCTCGACGCCCCAGGACCTCGGCCCCAAGCTCAACCGCACGGCGGCCGACGTAGTTCGGTTCCTCATGCAGCAAGGCGAGATGGTCACCGCGACCCAATCGCTCAGCGACGACATGATCGAGCTGTTCGCCGCCGAGATCAGTGCCGAGATCCGTTTGGTCAACCCCGGCGAGGAGCAAGAGGTCGAGCTGCTCAAGATGCTCGAGGTCGACCTTCTCGAAGACGACGAAGAAGACGACGACGCACCTCACCGCCCACCAGTCATCACCGTCATGGGTCACGTCGACCACGGCAAGACCTCGGTCCTCGACCGCATCCGCAGCGCCAACGTGGTGTCGGGTGAGGCCGGTGGCATCACCCAGCACATCGGTGCCTACCAGGTCGACCGCGACGGCAAGCTGC
>CAZEFG010000326.1:0-2722 GCA_964511355.1 uncultured Iamiaceae bacterium | reverse complement strand
GCACCAGTACCGACGTGTGCCTGATCCTCGATGGCGAGCCCGCCCCGGCGGCCGAGCGACAAGTCGGCGGATTCACCGTGCGGTTCCCTTCCCTCGACGTGATCACGATCGGGGCCGGTGGGGGTTCGATCGCCAGCCTCGACCCCGGCGGCGCGCTGGTGGTCGGCCCCCACAGTGCCGGAGCCGAGCCCGGTCCAGCCTGTTACGCGCGAGGCGGGACCGAGCCCACCGTCACCGACGCCAACGTCGCCGCTGGCCGCATCCCCACCGGGGTGGCATTCGGCGGTATCGAACTGGACCGGGCGCTCGCCCAGGCTTCCCTCGAACGTGCTGGCGTCGACGCCGAGGGGGTGCTGGCCGTGGTCAACGCCAACATGGAGCGAGCCTTGCGATCTGCCACCATCGAGCGGGGTGTCGACCCCCGTCACTTGGCCCTGGTGGCCTTCGGTGGGGCCGGGCCCCTTCACGCCGCGGAGCTGGCCGAGGCGTTGGGCATCGACACCGTGATCGTCCCCGCACGAGCGGGGGTGCTCTCCGCTGTCGGGATCCTGGCCGCCCCCACCCAACGCGACCTCGTGCGTTCGTGGCCGTCGCCCGATGATCACGACGGTCTGGACGCCGCCCTGGCCGAGCTCGGTGCCGAGGCGGCCACGCTGGTGGGAAGCGGGAGCGGGGGCGGCGATGCGCAGGTGGTGACCGCGGTCGATTGCCGGTACCGCGGCCAAAGTCACGAGATCACGGTGGCGACGGTCGCCGACTTCGAGACTGAACACCGGCGCCGCAACGGATACGCCCGGCCCGGTGACCCGGTCGAAGTCGTCGCCGTCCGGGCGACCGCGACGCTGCCGTCGCCGCTGGATCTGACCACCCTGCCCGCGCCTGCCCGCTCGGTGGAGTCGGTGGTCGGCCCGGCCACCATCGCCGAACCCGACTGCACGATCTGGGTACCGGAAGGATGGAGGAGCGAGCCCGGGGTGGGCGGCGCTCTCGTTCTACGGCGGGAAGTCCCATGAGCCTCGACCCCGCCGCCCTTCAGGTGCTGATCTCCAGGCTCACCGGGGTGGCCGAGGAGATGGGAACGGTGCTGCGCCGATCGGCGTTCAGTCCCAACATCAAGGAGCGGGCGGACTGTTCGGCGGCCCTGTTCACCGCGGCGGGCGAACTGCTGGTGCAGGCTGAGCACATTCCGGTTCACCTCGGGTCGATGCCGGCGAGCGTCAAGGCAGCGATCGACGTCTTCGGAGGGTCGCTCAAGCCGGGGGATCAGGTGGTGGTCAATGATCCCTTCGCCGGCGGCACCCACCTCAACGACATCACCCTGGTGGCGCCATGCTTCGTCGACGGGGAGCTCATCGGGTTCGCCGCCAATCGTGCCCATCACGCCGATGTTGGCGGTGCCGCGCCGGGTTCGATCCCCGCCGACGCCACCGAGATCCAGCAGGAGGGTTTCCGGATACCGCCGACGCTTCTCTCGGAGGGATTGAGGGGACTGCTGTTGGCCAACTCCCGCACTCCCGACGAGCGGGCGGGCGATCTCGACGCACAGGTCGGGGCCAACGTGTTGGGCGTCGAGCGGCTCGCGACCTTCGCCGGGCAGCCGCTGGGTGAGGTCCTCAACTACGGCGAGCGTCGGATGCGGGCCGCTCTGGCAGCTATGCCCGACGGCGAGTGGGCCTTCGAGGACCGTCTCGACTCGACCGGCGCCGCCCACGACCAGCAGCAGCCCGCTCGGATCGCCGTGCGAGTCGCGGTCGAGGGTGACCAGGTGCGTTTCGATTTCACCGGCAGTGATCCCCAGCGTCGAGGCAACGTCAACGCGGTCGAGGCGGTGACGGTGTCGTCGGTGATCTTTGCCTTGCGGTCAGTGCTCGATCCGACCATCCCTGCCAACGGCGGATCGATGCGGGTGGTCGAGGTGCTGGCGCCGGCGGGAACCATCGTGGCGGCGCAACCCCCGGCTGCAGTGGGTGCCGGCAATGTCGAGGTCAGCCAGCGGGTAGCCGACGTCTGCCTCGGAGCCCTGGCCCAGGCGGTGCCCGGCCGGGTCGGTGCCGCGTCGCAGGGGACCATGAACAACGTTCTGATCGGCGGCGACGGGTGGGTCTACTACGAGACGATTGGCGGCGGCCAGGGTGGCTCACCCCTCGGGCCCGGAGAGTCAGGCATCCACACGGCGATGACCAACACGAAGAACACACCCATCGAAGCGCTCGAGAGGGCATTCCCCATGCGGGTGCTGCGCTACCGGCTACGGCGGGGGAGCGGCGGCGCTGGTGCTGCTCCCGGCGGTGAAGGGATCGAGCGTGACCTGCAGATGCTCGAGGACGTGACGGTCAGCCTGATCACGGAGCGGCGAGTGTCGCAGCCGTGGGGCCTCGCCGGTGGTGAGCCGGGCGCGGTAGGGGAGAACTGGCTCCTCCCAGGCGGGGACGAGGCCCGAGCCGAGCGCTTGCCCGACAAGTGCACGACACGCCTCCAAGCCGGAGACGTCCTGCGGATGTTGACGCCGGGTGGTGGCGGTTGGGGCCGGCAATGAAGCTTGGCTACCAGTTCCGGCGTCGAGCTGCGCCGCTCAGGACTCGGCGAAGAGCGGCAGGTCCAGTGGTGCTCGGTGGGTGCGCTTGAGCTCGGAGAACTCCCTGACGTCGGCGAAGACCCGCAGCGCGTCGTAGAAGGCCACCGCAGTGTCGTCGTCGGGTATCGCGCTGATGACCGGACCGAA
>CAZEFG010000325.1:0-2729 GCA_964511355.1 uncultured Iamiaceae bacterium | reverse complement strand
GGCCACCCACGCCGCCCGCCGCGCGTTGTTCGAGCAGGCCGGCCGGGTCGTGGTCGACCTGGCCCGCCGCTATTACGACGGCGATGACGAATCCGTGCTGCCGCGCAACATCGCCTCGCGAGCGGCGTTCGAGAACGCCATGGCCCTCGACATGGCCATGGGCGGCTCGACCAACACGGTGCTGCACATCCTCGCCGCCGCTCATGAGGCCGAACTCGAGTTCACCCTCGACGACATCGACTCCATCAGCCGCCGGGTGCCCTGCCTGTCGAAGGTCTCGCCCAACAGCGACTACCACATGGAAGACGTGCACCGGGCGGGCGGAATCCCGGCCATCCTCGGCGAGCTCGATCGTGGCGGACTGTTGAACCGGACTGTCCACGCCGTGCACAGTCCCAACATCGACGAATGGCTCGCCAAGTGGGACGTTCGGGCTTCCGAACCGAACGCCGACGCGGTCGAGTTGTTCCACGCCGCCCCCGGCGGGGTCCGCACCACCGAGGCGTTCTCAACCACCAACCGCTGGCGCCGCCTCGACCTCGACGCCAAGGGTGGCTGCATCCGCGACGTCGACCACGCTTACACCGTCGACGGTGGCCTGGCGGTTCTCCGGGGCAACATGGCCCCCGACGGGGCGGTGATCAAGTCCGCCGGCATCGACGAATCGCTGTGGCAGTTCCGGGGCCCGGCCCGGGTGGTCGAAAGCCAGGAGGACGCAATCGACGTCATCCTCAACGGCGTGATCCAGCCCGGCGACGTGTTGGTGGTGAGATACGAAGGCCCCGCGGGTGGTCCGGGCATGCAGGAGATGCTCTACCCCACCGCCTTCCTCAAGGGTGCGGGACTGGGCCAAGTGTGTGCGCTGGTCACCGACGGACGCTTCTCGGGCGGATCGTCGGGACTGTCGGTCGGCCACGTCTCGCCTGAGGCGGCTGCGGGCGGGAACATCGGTCTGGTGGAGGATGGCGACATCATCGAAATCGATGTGCACACCCGCCGACTTCACATCGACGTGGCCGACGAAGTGCTCGAACAGCGCCGGGCGAAGATGGCAGCCTCCGAGCGCCCCTGGCAACCCCGCGACCGCGATCGCCCAGTCACCACCGCCCTGCGGGCCTACGCCAAGATGGCATCGTCAGCCGACCGCGGCGCCGTGCGCGACCTCAGCCGTCTCGACTGAGCAAATCCCCACATCGGCCGGTGAACGGCGGATGACGAGGAGGTGGCGCGCGTCAACTACCGTGCGCGGCGGGTGTTCGTCGGCGCGGGCCGGGGAGCCTCATCCAGCCTTTAGATGACGACCGCTGCCGAGACTGCTCCCGAACGCCGATTCGATCCGCCTGCGCCTCTGCGCGCCGCGCTGGTTGTCGGGCTCATCTACTCCTTCCTGGTGGGCGTCGGGTCGCTGGAGACCGGCATCAACCTCCTCGGCGCCGACGTCCACGAGACCCTGTTTTCCACCGTCACCAACCCGCTCGCTGGACTGTTCGTCGGCATCCTCGGCACCGTGATGGTGCAGTCGTCCTCGGCCAGCACTTCGCTCATCGTCGGCCTCGTGGCGTCAGGAGCCGTCGATGTGCAATCGGCGGTGCCGATGATCATGGGTGCCAACATCGGAACCACCGTCACCAGCACCTTGGTGGCGTTCGGCCACATTCGCCAGTCGGTCGAGTTCCGCCGTGCCTTCGCCGCCGCCACCGTGCACGACTTCTTCAACCTGTTCGCTGTGGCCATCCTCCTACCGCTCGAGCTGACGACGGGTGTCCTCGCCAGTACGGCCGAGTGGCTGAGCACCCGCCTGGTCGGTTCGTCTGGAGCGGAGTGGGAGAGCCCGGTGAAGGCCGCGGTCGAGGGGCCGGTCGGATGGATCGAAAGTCTGGCCGAGCTCACCGGAGCCAGCGGAACGGTCCTCGGCGTGGTGGTGGTGCTCATCGGCATGGCCGTGATCCTCGCGGCGCTCACCTTCATCACCAAGAACATGCGCCGTTTGGTGGCCGACCGCATGGAACGCTCCATCAACGCCCTGCTCAACAAGGGCGGCGGACTGATGGCCATCCTTCTGGGTCTGATCATCACGGTGGCCGTCCAGTCATCGAGCATCACCACCTCGATCCTGGTCCCCATGGCCGGAGCTGGGATCATCAGCCTCCAAGCGGTGTTCCCGGTGACCCTGGGAGCCAACATCGGCACCACCATCACCGCCCTGCTCGCCGCCCTGGCCGCCAGCCGTCCCGAGGCGCTCACCATCGCCCTGGTCCACACCTTGTTCAACGCGGCGGGCACACTCATCATCTATCCCGCCGGGATCATCCGGCAGATTCCTCTGCGAGGAGCCGAAGCGTTGGCCGAACTGGCCGTCACCCGCAAACGCTGGGCGATTGCCTACGTACTGGTTATGTTCATCGTGATACCCCTCGCGGGTGTCCTGCTCCTCAGGTGAAAGGCGTCCGTCATGGTCCTTGAGTTCTTCCGTAGGGGCGAGTCAGGCATGGACCAGGTCACCACCAAGGTGATCGGGATGCTGGCCGATGCCCGCCACAGCTTCGACCTGGCCACCGCCGCGCTACTCGGCGGAGTCGATCCGCAATCGGTCAGCGCCGAACTCCACAACACCGACGAGCGGATCAACCGCACCGAACAGGAACTGCGACGCGACCTGGTGGTGCACGTCAGCGTGCAGGGGGCCATGGACATCGGCGATGTCATGGGCTACATCCTGTTGATCAAGA
>CAZEFG010000324.1:0-2750 GCA_964511355.1 uncultured Iamiaceae bacterium | reverse complement strand
CTCTCGACCTCGTCGACCAGATCGCTGGCCCCGACGGCCCCGAACCGGTGGCCGACGCCCTGCGACGTTGTGACACCCCCGTCGCGCCGGAGTTGTTCAAACAGCTCTGACCCGTGGACGCCGGGGCCGCGCCCATGTGCTTCGGCGGCCTCGCGGTTCCGCTTCCTTGCGACACCGGTGCTGCAGGTTGGTTCCGGGCTCAGGTGGTTCCGCTTCGTTGCGACAAGCTCACCACCGCCACCAGACGGCCCGGCCGATTCCTCGGTATTTGGGCCGGGCGGGGCCAGGTGGTTCCGCTTCCTTGCGACACCGGTGCTGCAGGTTGGTTCGGGCTCAGGTGGTTCCGCTTCGTGGCGACACCGGTCGTGCCGGTCAATGCCTGGCGCCGCCAAGGCTTCAGTCCAGGGTGTCGCAAGGAGGCGGAACCGGGTGTTTGCCGGGACCTCTATGTTTGCGAGCGCGTGACGGGACTGTCATAGGCCCGCATCAGAATGGCCCCATGTCCGCCGACGCCGCTCACCATCCATCGATTTCGACCTGGTCCCTCCGACAGATCCTGACCCTCTTGATCCACGCGGCAGAGCGTCCAGTCAGCGTTGCTGAGCTGGTGCGGATGGTCGACGAAGCTGGGTACGCCATCGAGGGGCGGCCCGGCAAGCGGGTCTCCGACACGCTGCGGGGGCCGGTGGCGCGAGGTTGGATCGTGCGCGTCGATGTCGGCATCTACGCCCCGGGCTACCTGCCCAAGGCCACCAAGAGCCGCATGCGGCAACGGCTGATGGGCCTCAAGGCGGAGCGTGCGGCCTGATGGCTACAGTCCCATCCATGGGAGACCACGTTGAGTTTGCGAGCAATGGCAGCAACGGACAGGGCTACTTGGCCGTGCCCGAAAGCGGGAGCGGCCCGGGTGTCGTCCTGATCCAGGAGTGGTGGGGCCTGGTACCTCACATCATCGACGTGGCCGACCGCCTGGCCGCCGAAGGGTTCGTGACCCTCGCCCCCGACCTCTACCGGGGTGAGAACACCACCGAACCCGACGAGGCCGGCAAGCTGATGATGGCCCTCAACCTCGAGCAGGCGGCCAAGGACATGTCGGGCGCGGTCACCTACCTCCTCGACCACGAGTCTGTGACCGCCAAGTCGGTGGGTGTCATGGGGTTCTGCATGGGCGGCGGGCTCTCGCTGGTCCTTGCCTGCCAGGAAGGCGATCGGGTCGGCGCCTGCGTGCCCTTCTACGGCGTCATCCCCTGGGCCAACGCGCAGCCCGACTGGTCAAAGCTCACCGCCCCGGTCCAGGGTCACTTCGCCGAGAACGACGGTACGTTCGGGCCCGAGGCGGTGGCCCAGCTGCAATCGACCCTCGACCGGCTCGGCAAGAGCGCCGAACTCATCGTCTACGAAGACGTCGATCACGCCTTCTTCAACGACACCCGACCCGAGGTGTACGACGCCGAGGCCTCAGAGCTGGCCTGGAACCGCACGCTCGGCTTTCTCCGCGCCCACCTCCGCTGAGGCGGGCGCGGCATCAGCCTGAGCTCAGCTGGCGTCAGCCACCAGACGGCGAGCGATCACCTTGAGGCACAGCGTCTCGTCGGCGCCCTCGAAGATCGACAGCACCCGAGCGTCGACGAAGTAGCGACTCACCGGGTACTCCTCGGCGTAGCCGAAGCCGCCGTGGATCTGCATGGCCTCCCGGGCCACCCACTCGGCCGCTCGGCAAACGTAGGCCTTCACCATCGATGCTTCGAGGGTGCCTTGGCCGTTGGCCATCAGCTCGGCCACCGCGTACGAGAACTGGCGGGCGGCCTGGATGGTGGCGGCCATGCGGGTGAGCTTGGCCTTGGTGAGCTGGTACTCGCCGATGGGCTGGCCGAACACGGCCCGGTCCTTGGCGTAGGTGACCGCCTCCTCGAACGCGGCCTGCATAACACCCACCGCCCGAGCCGCGGTCTGCAGCCGGCCGTTCTCGAACCCTGACATCTGGTAGTAGAAGCCGCGGCCCAGGCCCTCTTCGCCACCCACCTGGTTCTCGTCGGCAACGAACCAGTTGTCGAAGGCGATCTCATAGGAGTGCATGCCTCGGTAGCCGATGGTGTCGATGGGACGCCCTTCCATCTTCGCCCCGCCCGGAGCGCCGCCGTCGGCCCCGGCCTCCTGGACCAGCTCGAAACCATGCCCGTCGCCGCGCTCCTTGGGTACGCAGAACAAGGTGAGGCCCCGGTGGGTCTTCGACCGGTCGGGGTCGGTGCGGGCCAACAGCATCAACACGTCGGCCCGGGCTCCGAAGGTGCACCAGGTCTTGACCCCGTTGATCAACCAGCCGCCGTCGGTCTTGGTGGCGGTGACCTTGATGTTGGCCACGTCAGAGCCGTAGTCGGGCTCGGTCACCGCGACCGCGGCCATGGCCTCGGCCGACGCCAACTTGGGCAGCCAGTACTGCTTCTGGTCCTCGGTGCCGCCGGCTTCGAGAGCCCGGGTGAGGATCTCGGGCCGGGTGATCAGCGAGCCGCCGGCCCCGAGGGAACCACGCGAAAGCTCCTCGGTGGCCACGACCATGCCCATGTAGTCGCTTTCGGTTCCGGTGGCGAAGCCGCCGTAGGCCTCGGGCACCGACATGGCGAAGCCGCCCATCTCGGCCAGGCCGGAGATGATCGACTCGGGAATGTCGGAGTTGTGGCGGTGGATGTGCTCGGCCACCGGGCGGATCTCGTTCTCGGCGAACCGGCGGAACGTGTCCTGCACCATCTCGA
>CAZEFG010000323.1:0-2750 GCA_964511355.1 uncultured Iamiaceae bacterium | reverse complement strand
GATGCGGAGGTTGTCGACCTCGTCGTTCGCGTTGTCCATGAGGACAGCATGACGGACTCACCCGCGACAGGGTCAAGAAGTTTCAACCCAGCAATCTGTAGCCCTAGTTAGCAGCAACCTGTAGCTTGTAATGCTGTCAAACTGTAGTTTGAATCGATGGTCGTTTACCGTCCCCGCACCGTCGACACCTTGCTAACCCAACGACTCACGGCCGCGGGTGCGGTGCTGATCGAAGGCCCGAAGGCGTGCGGTAAGACGTTCACCGCCGAACAGCAGGCCGCCAGCAGCGTCTACCTCGACACCGATGATCAGGCGCTCGCCGCGCTGGGCATCGACCCGACCCTGGTGTTGTCAGGTGACCCGCCCCAACTCGTCGACGAGTGGCAGCTCGACGCCACTCGTGTGTGGAACCACGTCCGCGCCGAGGTCGACCGCCGCCAAGGCACCGGACTGTACATCCTCACTGGTTCCGCCACACCGCCCGACGACACCCGGCGCCACAGCGGTACCGGGCGCTTCGCCCGCCTGAAGATGCGACCGATGAGCCTGTTTGAATCGGGAGACTCGACTGGCGAGATGTCGTTGGCGGCGCTGCTCGACGGGCACCGGCCGACCGCCCGGCCGACCGAGGTGACCGTGCCTCGCTACGCCGAGCTGGTCGTTCGCGGTGGCTGGCCGCTGAACCTGACAAGAACGGTGACCGCGGCAGCGCGAGCGAACATCGACTACATCGCCACGATCACCGAGGTAGACCTGCCGACCATCGACCCGGCCAGGCGACACCCTCGACTGGCCTTGCGGGTCCTACAGGCTCTCGCCCGCAACATCGGGATGGACTACGTCGTCACCCGCGTCGCACGGGACGCGAGCACCGACGACTCCGACATCGCACGGTCGACGGTGTACGACTACCTGGCACCGCTGGAGCGTCTGATGGTGCTCGACCCGTTGGAAGCATGGTCACCACATCTACGGTCGCGGGCCCGGTTGCGTAGCTCGCCGCGGGTGCAGTTCTGTGACCCATCGGTTGCTGTCGCTGCGCTGCACAGCGGCCCGGACCAACTGCTCGCCGACCTGAACTATCTCGGGTATCTCTTCGAAGCGCTCGTCGTGCGTGACCTGCGAGTGTTCACCGACGCCGTGGACGGCACCGTTCAGCACTACCGCGACTCCGACGATCTGGAGATCGACGCGGTCGTCACCGCTGGCGACGGCCGCTGGGCGGCGTTTGAGGTAAAGCTGGGCCAGGCCGACATCGACACTGCTGCTGCCAACCTGCTCGCCTTCGCCCGCAAGGTCGACACGACAAAGGTCGGCGAACCGGCGACGCTCGCCGTTGTCACCACCACGGGATACGGCTACACCCGACCTGACGGCGTCGTCGTCATTCCCGCCGCCACCCTTGGCCCCTGACCGTGAGGCGGAGGGCATCACCCATCAGCGCAGGGCGACGGTCCTTGGGGTGAGCGGGGCCGGCAGGTCGGAGACGCCCATGAGGTGCTCGTCGACGGCGGCCGCGACCGAGCGGCCTTCGGCGATGGCCCACACGATCAGGCTTTGGCCCCGGCCCATGTCGCCGGCGACGAACACGCCGTCGACGTTGGTCATCCACCGATCGTCGCGGGCCACGTTGCCCCGGGGATCGACCTCGACACCCAGGCTCTCGACCAAGCCCTCGCGCTGAGCGCCGGTGAAGCCCATGGCCAAGAACGCGAGCTGAGCCTCGATCTCCTGCTCGGACCCGGGGACGGGCCGGAACTCGGGGCGGCCGTCGTCGCCGAAGACCGTCTCGACCTCGTGCACCCGCAGCGCCCGCAGGTTGCCGTCGTCGTCGCCGAGGAACTCGACCGTCTCGACCGAGTACACCCGCTCGACGCCCTCCTCGTGAGCCGATGCCACCCGATAGATCATGGGATAGGTGGGCCACGGGTTGGCTGCGGGCCGCTCGTCGGGTGGGCGGGGCATGATCTCGAACTGATGGACCACCGTGGCGCCCTGGCGGTTGGCCGTACCGAGGCAGTCGGCGCCGGTGTCGCCACCGCCGATGATGACGACCGCCTTGCCGTTGGCGTCAATGGGCGACACATCGATGTCGCCGGCCTGCACCCGGTTCGCCAAGGGCAGGTACTCCATGGCCTGGTGAACGCCGTTGAGATCGCGGCCCGGGATCGGCAGATCGCGCCGTACGGTGGCACCGCCCGAAAGAACGACGGCGTCGAACTCCGACCTCAGCTGATCGGCGGTGATGTCGACCCCCACGTTCACGTTGCATCGGAACTCGGTGCCCTCGGCCCGCATCTGGTCGAGCCGCCGATCGAGGATGCGCTTTTCCATCTTGAACTCGGGGATGCCGTAGCGCAGCAGACCCCCGGGACGGTCGTCGCGCTCGAACACCACCACGTCGTGGCCCACCCGGGTCAACTGCTGGGCCGTGGCCAGCCCGGCCGGACCCGAGCCCACCACCGCGACCCGCTTGCCGGTGCGGTGCTCGGCCATGACCGGCACCACCCACGCCTCGGAGAACGCCCGCTCGATGATCTCGAACTCGATCTGCTTGATGGTGACGGCGGGCTGATTGATGCCGAGCACACACGCCGACTCGCAGGGCGCGGGGCAGAGTCGGCCGGTGAACTCGGGGAAGTTGTTGGTGGCGTGAAGGGATTCGATGGCCTCCTGCCACCGATCTTTGTAAATGAGGTCGTTCCAGTCGGGAATTAGGTTGCCGAGCGGACACCCGTTGTTGCAGAAGG
>CAZEFG010000322.1:0-2755 GCA_964511355.1 uncultured Iamiaceae bacterium | reverse complement strand
AACACATCCCCGACACCAAGCTCGACCAGGCCGCGGTGCTGCTGGTCGACATGAAATCCGCCGCCCAGGCGTGGCTCCGCAAGCACACCGTCGAGGACGACGGCATGCTCACCACCCGAGGACCCAAGCCCGCCACCGGGTCCAAAGAGGCGAAACGGGCCGGGACCGACCCCAAAGCGGTCAAGCCCGGCTCGTTCGACGAGCAGCACGCCCGGGGCATCGTGATCGACGGTCAGCTCGTCGAGGGCACCGCCCCGAGTGACCCCAACAGTGTTCTGCGCATCAATCCCAACCGCCAGAAGCGGCTGATGGGAATGGCTCGGTTCCAACTAGCGGTCGAGGCCGAGCAGAGGTACGTCGGGGGTCGCCGTGACCTGGCCGATCAAAGCGTCATCCAGGACCCCGTCGAACGCGACGCAGCCGCGGCCAAGGCCCTCGAAGACCACTACGGCGACTTCAACTCGCTGTTCAGCAAGCTCGGCGTGGCCATCGATTCTTTGGTGCCACGGGCAGGGGACTCGGCCAGCTTCGAGGTCGAGTTCTCGGTTCCCATACCCGAGACGCCGTTGGTGCTCACCGGCAAGGTCGCGCTGAGTGCCAGCCGGGCCACCGACAAGGCGGTGAGCGCCAACGTCGAGATCATGCCCGGCATCGGCGCCGAGGCTGGTGTGGCCAGCTTCAACGCCGCCATCGGGATGTACACCAGCGTTTCGGCAAGCAACGGCGCCGACATCATGACCCTCGTTTCCTATGGCCTATACCGCAAACTGCGCCAGTCGAACTCGGTCCCGGCCGAGGTGTCGAGCAAGTTGTGGGGCGGTAGCTCGGGCCGGTTCGGCCAGCTCAAGGCCGACCGCTGGTCCCGCGGGGTCGAAAAGAAGATGTGGGGCGACGATGCCGAGCATGCCGATTCCACCCATCTGGAATGGGGAGCCAAAGGCGAGGTGAAAGGCAAGGCCGGAATGAAGGTTGGCGGCGTGGGCGGCGAAATCGGCTTCAACGCGAGCGTCATGGCCGGAAGCCGCTACGACAAGACCTCGCTCACCAACCGCAAGGGGGGCGCGGGCGAGAAGAACATGCGCTCCGACGGTCTGTTCACCAAACACGTCGCGTCGGTGTTCGGGCGGGGTGCCGAAAAGGACGTGTCGCGTGGCTCGTACACCATGTCGTCGAGCGCCAGCATGACCGTCGGAATCCTCGAAGGCGAGATCGGCAGCACCTTCATCCTGCGCCAGCAGGGCCTGCACAAGGACCAACGCAAGGGGCTCAACAACTGGGTTTTCGAAGAGATCGGCTTCTCCGGGAAGATGGCCGCGACGATCCCTGCTGGAGGTTTGGCCGCCCAAGCCCTGATCTCGCGGGACATCATCGCCGCCATTCGTGACCGGTCCAAGAAGCTGGTGAAAGACGGCAATACCGAAGCGCCCGACGACATCGGCACCGTCGTCAACGTGGGCGACACCGCCGAGGTCCTTTCCGGGCTCGACAGCGGCTCCGAGTCGGCGCTCAGCTTCGACACCGTCGCCGCCGTGGCTACGGGGGCCGCGGTGAAGATCGAGATCGACTTCTCCGGTTCGGTCACCAAGGCCGGCACCGCCGAGCGTGAGGCCGAGTTCACGATCGAAGTGCGCGTGGTGAGTGGTTTGGACATGGATGCTCTGGGTTACCTCAAGGTGAAGGTCGAAAAGGGCAGTCGCCTCGTAGGTGCCAAGTGGAGCACCGAGACCGGCAAATGGGAGTCGATCTGAGCACCTCAAGCACGATCACGATGCACCACTCCGGCGGAGAGTTCTTCGCCGCCGACGTCGTCTCGGTCGAGCGAGATCCTTCGGGGGTCATCGCCGTCACCTTCCATATCGACCCCGAAGAATGGCCGCCCCTCAACGAGGCCGAGGTCTTCCACACCGACCGGTCGCGGCGGGTGGGCGATGTCGAGGGCAACTTCGAGCCCGGCCGTCCGATCGCCGTTGAGGCCATCGTCGACGAGTTGGTGGTCGAGTCGCTCCAACTCGCCGATGTCACCGAAGACCAGCTGTTGGCCCGTCTCACCGCCACTGAGATGGAAGGGCTCGACAAGTTCCTCCTCTCGGCCAGTTCATGGTGGGCGGGCACGGTGACCCAGGAGATCCCGCTACCCGACGAGCTCGCCGACAAGGGCTCGATCCGGGAGGGTTTCCGCATGGAGTCTCCCGATTAGCGCCCGACTACACTGACGCCCGCGCCTTCCGGGGCCGGGCTGTGAAGAGTGGGTCAGTGGGCCCCAGCCAGTGCCGGAACGGCCCTGTTCTGTCGCGCCGAGCGCGGCCCACCGTCACCTTTCTGGAGCCCACCCCATGACCCTCACCGAAATCTCCGCCGACCGCGTCGGTGCTCTCGACTTCAAAGTCGCCGATCTGTCGCTTGCCGGGTTCGGCCGCAAGGAGATCCAGCTCGCCGAGCACGAGATGCCCGGCCTGATGGCCACCCGCGCCGAGTTCTACGACAGCCAGCCGCTGGCCGGGGCCCGCATCGCCGGGTCGCTGCACATGACCATCCAGACCGCGGTGCTCATCGAGACCCTCACCGCCCTCGGCGCCGACGTGCGCTGGGCCTCCTGCAACATCTTCTCCACCCAGGACCACGCCGCCGCCGCCGTGGCCGTCGGCCCCAACGGCACCACCGACGCCCCCCAGGGGGTGCCCGTCTTCGCCTGGAAGGGCGAGACGCTCGAGGAGTACTGGTGGTGCACCGACCAGGCCCTGCGCTGGCCCGACGG
>CAZEFG010000321.1:1389-2758 GCA_964511355.1 uncultured Iamiaceae bacterium | reverse complement strand
GCACTCGAGAATTGGAACGGGGATCCCTTCGGTGGTCAGCTCACGTACCGGTGGGGCATCGCTCGCAGCTACCTCGCCGATCTCGGTGCAGCATTCGATAGGGGCGAGTGATGTTGCAACCCGCCAATCGACTGACGCTCATCGACGCCATGCGCCCTCCCCTGGATTACTGCTTCGACGCGGCGATGGCGGTGACCTTCACGCTTGACTTACGCGCCCTGCTCGCTGCACCTGCGGCGTTTGCTCTCACGCGCAGCACTGGCTCGGTCAGCGACGATCCAACCAGCGAGCCGATCGAGCTGCTTCACGCAGTGCGGTCTCACGCTGCCAACATCACGGTCTTCAGCCAGGCCGGAGAGATCGCACTACCCCCATCTCGGAAGGTGTTCGCCTTCCTCGAGCGCAGTGTGGTGCCGGTGACCGCACCCCGTCACGGCGTCGTTCATCCGAAGGTCTGGGTGTTGCGCTACCGAGCCGAGAGCGCGGCCGAGGAATGCCTGCGCGTGCTCATCGCCAGCCGGAATCTGACCTTCGACACCAGCTGGGACACGATCCTTCGCCTCGATCAGACCACCCGGGGCAAGCGTTGTCGTCTCGAGCCCATCGCAGACATGTTCGAGCAACTCGCAGAGCGCTCTGGCCAGTTGGCATCCGACCATGCTTCTCGAGTCGCATCGCTCATCACCGATCTCAGTACCGCCTCGTTCGCTCTCCCCCCGGGCGTCGACGAGCTACACGCCCATGTCCTCGGCTTCGCTAAACAGGACCCTCCGCTGCCGACCGACCCGACCCGGTCGATGGTGCTAAGTCCCTTCGTCACCGACGACTTCTTTACCCAGGTGTGGCCAGGTTCGATTGATGAGCTAGTCAGCAGAACGGAGTCGCTCGACGCCTTGGATGGCGCCGCTCTCGCCAAGGTCGTGGACGCGTTCGTTTTCGAGGACGGCGACACGCCAAGTGAGACCGACACCGACGACGACCGTCTGAGCTCGGAAGACCCTGGGCGAAACCTGCGGGGGTTGCACGCCAAGGTGTTCGCCTTCGAGGTTGACAGCCGAGCACACCTGTTCTGTGGTTCGGCAAACGCAACTGCGGCCGCGTTCTCCAGCAACCTCGAGGTGCTCATCGAGCTCATCGGGCCAACGTCATCTTTGGGAATCGACCGAATGTGCGATGGCAGCGGCGAAAAGGGAGAACAAGGCCTCCGCCAGCTCTTCGCGACGTACACGAGGAACGAAGACGACGAAGGCGGCCTCGACCCCAACGCCACCAGCTCACTCGACGCCCTACGCCGCAAGATCGGCGCCTTCGAGTTCTCCGGAGAGGTCGAACCGAGCGGGGACGGATGGACGGTCACCTACCGCACCAA
>CAZEFG010000321.1:0-1289 GCA_964511355.1 uncultured Iamiaceae bacterium | reverse complement strand
CTCGGTTCCCTCAAGGACTTCCAGCGCCAGACCGCCGAGTGGGTGTTCCATCGACTCTTCACTGCCTCGAACGCGACGAGTCGCTTCTTGGTCGCAGACGAAGTAGGCCTCGGCAAGACCCACGTCGCGCGTGGCGTCATCGCTCAGGCCATCGACCACCTGCAACGCCAAGGCGATCAGCGCCAGGACATCGTCTACGTCTGTTCGAACTCCGCCATCGCCCGACAGAACCTGAAGAAGTTGGTACCCAAGGGGCTCAATGCCCTCGACGGTGTCGAGCGGTTGACGATGCTTCCGCTCGCCAACCTCGAAAAGAGCGACGACCAAGGCAACAACATCAACCTGCTGGCGATCACGCCGGGCACATCACTTCAGCTGGGGCGCGACACCGGTCGCTTCGAAGAGCGGGTCCTTGCCTTCACTTTCCTGCGCGAGCTGTGGGGCGGCGAGGCGTTCCCCAAGCGGGCCCGATGGATCTTCTGGCATGGCGTCCGGCAGAGCCGCGCCGACCAGCTCGTTCCGATGGCCAACAACTACCGACCGCGGATTCTCGGGCAGATGGATGCCTTCGCTGCCTACATGGAGCGAATCGACGACGCTCACCGACTGCACCACGATCGGACCCTCCGCGAGCAGTTCGATCACCTCGTCGAGGAGCTGGCGTGGAAGCGTGAGTTCCCAGATGAGTTGCGGCCCCTCCGATCGCGATTCATTGGTGAGCTACGACGAATCATGGCGACGGTCGGAATCCAGATGCTTGAGCCCGATCTCGTGGTGCTCGACGAGTTCCAACGATTCAAGGATCTGCTCGAACCCAGTCCCGATGACTGGGCGGCAGAGCTGGCACATGAGCTGTTCACGCACGTCGATCCGAGTACCGGCCGGCAAACCCGTACGCTGATGCTCTCGGCGACGCCCTACAAGATGTACACGACCGCCGAGGAGGTCGGGGGCGATCACTACGGCGACTTCGTCGAGACCTGCCGGTTCCTCTTCGACGACGACACACTCGTCGAGGGCCTGCAGGGAAGGCTCCGCGTCCTGCGCGACTGTCTGACCGACCCGTCCAGCACGAGCGCAGGCGCCGCATGTGAAGCGATCGAGGAGGACCTACGGCGGGTGATGGTTCGCACCGAGCGACTGGGCGCGACCACAGACCGCTCCGGAATGCTGATGGAGCGGGACACGACAGTCCCCGTTGAGTTGGTCGACCTCCAGGCCTACATGCGCATCGGAGCGCTCGCCGAAGCCGTCGAACACCACGAGCCCTCTGAGTACTGGAAGTCCAG
>CAZEFG010000320.1:0-2762 GCA_964511355.1 uncultured Iamiaceae bacterium | reverse complement strand
GGCAACGGCTGGGCCATCCCGTCGTTCTCCGAATTCGAGGATCGCGTCACCCGCGATGCCGCCGAGGTCGGGGTGCTCTACGACGTTCTCGAACGAGAGATCGCCCCGCTGTTCTATGCCGACGGGGTGGCCATGTCGCACCGGTGGCTCGACCGGGTTCGCCACACCTGGGCCGGGCTCGGTCCTCAGGTCAGCGCATCCCGCATGGTCCGCGACTACAACGAACTCCTCTACCGACCCGCCGGCGAACGCTGACCACTCCCGCCGACGGTGCCTACCACCAGCGCGGCCACCGGTAGGATCGGCCAGCGTGAGTAGCACCTTCGGTCACTTCTTTCGGTCCACCACCTTCGGCGAATCCCACGGTGGTGGTGTGGGGGTGGTGCTCGACGGGTGCCCGCCCCGCCTGGCCCTCGACGAGGCCGCCATCCAGTTCGACCTCGACCGGCGCCGTCCCGGCCAGAGCCGATTGGTCACCCAACGCCAGGAGGCCGACCAGGTCGAGATCCTGTCCGGCGTGTTCGAGGGCATCACCACCGGTAGCCCGATCGCCATGTTGGTGCGCAACTCCGACGCCCGCCCCCAGGCCTACGACCACCTGCGCGATCTCTACCGACCCAGCCACGCCGATTACACCACCGAGGCCAAATACGGCCTGCGCAACCACGAGGGCGGCGGCCGCTCTTCGGCGCGCGAGACCATCGGCCGGGTCGCCGCCGGAGCCGTGGCGCGTCTGCTGTTGCGTCAGGTTGCCGGGGTCGAGGTGCTCGGTTGGGTGAGCTCTGTGCACGACATCGACGCCACCGTCGACCCCGACTCCGTCACGTTCGACGACGTCGAAGCCGGGCCAACACGCTGCCCCGACCCCGAAGCCGCCGCCCGCATGGAGACCGCCATCGAGCAGGCGCGCCGCGACGGCGACTCGCTCGGGGGCGTGGTCACCTGCGTCGCCCGCCGGGTTCCTCCCGGGCTGGGCGATCCCGTGTTCGACAAGCTCGACGCCACCCTGGCCGGGGCCATGCTGTCGCTTCCCGCCGCCAAGGGCTTCGAGATCGGTAGCGGCTTCGCCGGCACGCGCCTCACCGGGCTGTCGCACAACGACCCGTTCGTCCCCGGTCCCGACGGTCGCCCCCGTACCACCACCAACCACTCCGGTGGCGTGCAGGGCGGTATCTCCAACGGCGAAGACATCGTCCTGCGGGTGGCGTTCAAGCCCACCGCCACCATCAGCTCCGAACAAAAGACCGTCACCCGCAACAACGAAGCGGTGACCCTGGCGGCCAAGGGTCGTCACGACCCGTGCGTACTGCCGCGGGCCGTACCGCTGGTCGAGGCCATGACGTTGCTGGTGTTGGCCGACCACTGGCTGCGCCAGCGCGCCGTCGACGTCCTCCCCCCACTCGACCGCTAGGCCCTCGAAGGCCCTCGACGAACTTCCCCCGGTTCTCTGCGTTAATCGCAGTGTGATGTGTCAGGACATCGCTGACGGATGTGTCTGGACATCGCTGACATTACGGGGTGGGCGTCCTGGTGGCCTGCCGGTGGGTTGGTAGCTGCGGGTGGGGTCGACGGTCAGGGTCCGGATCAGTCCGGTTTGGCCCCAGATTGTTAGGTCGAGGTCGTTGGCGACCAGGAGGACGGTTTGGCCTGCTAGGGGCGAGCCGACGCCTATGTACCAGTTGCTCCATCGGATGGTGCCGGATTTGGACACCCTGTGCAGTGACGAGCGGCGGGGTCCGTCGATGGGTCCGGTTGGGGTGGCTGGTGGGCTGGCAGACCAGCGGTGGGCGGGGGTGCCGCCGCGGGCCGCGGTGTGGGGCCGGTGGTGGTTGTAATGATCGAGCCAGCAGTCGAGCTGGCGTTGTAGCTCCTCTAAAGAGCTCGCTGGCTCCTGGGTGGCGAGCCAGGTTTTGGTGGTGCGGTGGGAACGTTCGAGTTTCCCGCAGGTCTGGGGGTGGCCGGGGCTGGACAAGAGGTGGCCGATGCCCATGGCTCGTAGTTGGCGTTCGAAGTCGGCTTCGCCTCCGGCTGTATGACGGAACCGGGCGGTGAAACAGGCACCGTTGTCGCTCATAACCCGGGCCGGTAGTCCCCAACGGGTGACACCGTGAGCAAACGCTTCCCATGCCGCTGGTCCGGTGGGGCCCCCACAAGCCCGGGCAGCGACCAGGACCCGGGAGTGGTCATCGAGCACGTCCATGATCCACACCTGTTGTCCATCAGCCAGGGCCCACGCGGTGGCGTCGATCTGCCAGGCGTCGTTGGGGCGGGGCCACTCAAATCGTCGCACCGCTGATTTGGGTCGTTTCTGGGGTTGGGGAACGACCAGGCCCCTGCGCACCAGCACCCGATGCACAGTGCGTGCCGAAGGCAGCATCGGCAGATCGCTGCGTCGGGCCAGGTGCCACGCGATTGCTTGTGCCCCGTTGTCGATCTTGAGCTCTTTGCGGAGCCGCACGATCGCTTCTTCGACCACTGCGGGTACCGCCGCCGGTGAACGAAGCGGCGCACGGGAAAGCTCAACCAGGCCCACCGGGCCTTCAGCTTCGAAACGTCTTCGGTACTTGTAGAACGTCTGGCGGCTGATCCCCAACCAGCCACAGACCTCACTCACGTTGATCTCGGCGTCGCTTGTGAGCACCGCCAACAACTTCGCTTCCATCGCTACCACTTTCCGGGCCATGCCCCAGCGGAGCACAGCCCAAGCAAGTGTCAGCGATGTCCTGTCACATCGGTGTCAGCGATCTAAAGACACTCGACAG
>CAZEFG010000319.1:0-2762 GCA_964511355.1 uncultured Iamiaceae bacterium | reverse complement strand
GCGCTCGAGCATGGAGTGCACCTCGTTGAGCGCGCCCTCAGCGGTCTGGACGACCGAGATGCCGTCCTGAGCGTTGCGGGTGGCCTGGCGCAGACCGGCGACCTGGGCCCGCAGGCCCTGGCTGATGACGAGGCCGGCGGCGTCGTCGGCGGCCCGGTTGATGCGGAAGCCCGAGGAGAGCTTCTCGAGGCTCTTGCCCATCACCGTGTTGGTGCTGGACAAGTTCCGGTAGCTGTTGAAAGCAGCGATGTTCTGGTTGATCCTCATTGTTCCGATTTCCTCCATGAAGTTGGAACTGTGGCCGGGTCCCACTCATCTGGAGTGGAGGCCTACCGCATCCTGCGGCGAGCGGTCGATCGGAGCGGCCGCCATCCCGATGAGGCTTGGCCCGAGAATTTTCCGTGCGACCACCCGGGAATGATCCGACCGGCCCATACCGACCAGCTCCCCCGGAGAGGTCGCGGTCAGCCAACGCAGAAGAGCATCGGCAGCCAGCCCTTATAGAAAAGTCACGAACAACCTCGGCCCAACCCTCATTCCACCCCCGCCGAAGCCGAATCGTCCGACATGGCCACTTCTGCCATCTCCGATCGCCTGGGTTCGCTCAGCCAGACCTTGTGGCGCCAACGCGCCCTGGTCGAGGTTCTGCTCTACCGCCTCGAGGTCCAACAACTCGTCCTGGCGGCAGGCAAGTCGCAGTGGATCGACTACTCGGCCCGCGACATCGAAGCGGCGATCCACGACGTGCGGGCCGAGGAGCTGGTGCGGGCGACCGGCGTCGCGGCCGTCGCTCCGCTGCTCAAGGTGTCCGAGACCGCCAGCCTCACCGAGCTCGCCATCGCCGCAGGCGAACCGTGGGACCAGATCCTGCGCGACCACCAAGCGGCGTTCCTCACCCTGATCGGCCAGGTCGAAGCGGTGAGCCGCGACAACCGTGACCTTCTCAATCACGGCCTGCGCGACACCCACGACTTCCTGTCGAGGGTGGCCAGCGCTCCCGGTTCCGACGGTTACTCAGTCGAGGGCACCACGACCCGGGCCCTCGCCAAGCCGACGCTCATCGACTGGGACGTCTGATGTCGAACTTCGCGGCCCTCAACACCGCCTTGTCGGGGCTGCTCACCCACCAGCGGGCCCTTCAGACCGCTGGTCACAACGTCTCGAATGCCGCCACTCCCGGCTACAGCCGCCAACGAGTCGACCTCAAGTCGATCGGCGGTGGCGTGGTCCCCGCCGTCTGGTCCAAGCCCGACAGCGTTGGTCGCGGCGTCGAGGTCTCCGGCCTGGTCCGCATTCGCGACGAGTTCCTCGAAACCCGCATGCTGCGCGAGACCGCCAGCGGATCGAGCCTGGCCTCGCAGGCATCGGTCATGCAGCGCATCGAACTGGTGTTCCCCGAGCCGAGCGACGTGGGCCTAGCTCACCAGCTGGCCGAACTGTGGGGCGCCTTCGACGACGTGGCGAACCAGCCCGGCAGCATCTCGACCCGTATCGCCCTGCTCGAACGGGCCACGACCGTGGCCAACGAGCTCAACCGGGCTTCAGCCGAGATGGCCAACCTGCACACCTCGATCAGCGACCAGGCCGTGGTGCTCACCGCCGAGGTCAACTCCACCGCCGCCCGCGTCGCCGAGCTGAACGGGGCCATTCGCAACGCCACCAACGCGGGACTTTCGCCCCACGACCTCGCCGATCAGCGCGACCGGATGATCGAGCGCCTGGCCGACCTGGTGGGCGCCACCACCCGTCCGGGCGAGGACGGCACCGTGAGCGTCTTCATCGGCGGCACCACCATGGTGCGCGGCGACCGGGCCGAGGCCATCTCGCTGCACATCGCTGAGGATGCCGGCCCCAACGGGCTCAAGGCCATCGAGGTCCAGTGGTCCAAGGACGGTTACCCCGCCCAGGTCACCAGCGGTGAGATAGCCGGGCTGCTCCAGGGAGCCAACACCACCATTCCTGACTACCTCGCCCGTCTCGACGCGGTAGCAGTGCGCCTGGCCGACCAGGTGAACGGGATCCACCAGAGCGGCTTCGACCTCGACGGGGTGGCCGGCGAGGAGTTCTTCATCAGCGCCACCGCCATGACCGCCGCTGCGATCCGGGTCAACCCCGTCGTGGCCGACGATCCCACCAAGCTGGCGGCGTCGTCGGATCCCGCCGGTCAGCTCGACGCCGGCACCGCCCGCGCCCTAGCCGCCATCGGCGAGTCCATCCAACGCCCCGACCTGGTCTACAACGAGCTGATCGGGTCTCTCGGCGTCGAGGCCCAAGCCTTGCAACGCCGCCAGAACATCCAGGGCGAGGTGATCCGCCAGGTCGACGACGCCCGCGAAGGGGTGCGCGGCGTCAACATCGACGAAGAAATGATCGCCATGGTGCAGTCCCAACACGCCTATGCGGCATCGGCCCGCTTGATGACCGCTGTCGACCAGATGCTCGAAACGCTGATCGTGCGTACGGGCCTGGTCGGACGGTAGGAGGTAGCCCGCCATGACCCGTGTCACCGCCACCACCGGGGCCCGCATGTCGCTGGCCAACATCCAGCGTTCGGGCCAAGCCCTGCACACCGCCCAGGAGCGCATCTCCTCGGGCAAGCAGGTCCGCAAGCCATCCGATGGCCCCGCCCAGGTGCTCTCCGCCCTCGACTATCGCGCCCAACTGCGCCGCACCCAACAGCTCGAGCGCAACATCCTCGACGCCCGCAGCTGGCTCGACAACGCCGACAGCGCCCTGACCCACTCGGTCGAACAGCTCACCCG
>CAZEFG010000318.1:0-2774 GCA_964511355.1 uncultured Iamiaceae bacterium | reverse complement strand
CTGGCCCAGCGGTTCTCCAACTTCGACAGCGACGCCATGCGCACCCACGCCCTGCCGACCTATTCGTTCCGTACAGCCAGTGGGGCGCTGGTCGAGGGCCTGGTCGAGGCCGACGCCCAACCCATGCTCAACGTGTTTCGGGGCCTGCCCCCCGACACCATCACCCCCGTCGCGGTCGACGACGTCACCGTGCTCAACGGCACTGGTGTGGAAGGCCAGGCGGCGATGGTGGCCGATGCCCTCGAACAGGTCGGCTTCGGTGTCACCGGGACCGGCAACGTCGAACCGGACGCGACCGTCGCCGACGCCGGTCTGGCCCGCACCACCATCCGCTACGGCGCCGACGCCGAAGGCCGCGCTGACCTGTTGGAGCGTCACCTCACCGCCGGCGCCGATCTCGTTGTCGACCGGTCCCTCGACCCCGATGCGGTGGTGGTCGAGATCGGCACCGACTTCACCACCATCGGTCGTAATCCCCGGCCTTCTGACCGGATCCCGCCCACCACCGACAGCACCTCGACCACCGCCCAGGCCGGAGGCGACGGTGAAGCCGATGGTGGACTCGGGTCGTCCGAACCCATCGGGGTAGCCCCCGACCCGTCGAAGCGCTGCGGCTAGTCCTGGGGAGGCGTGGCGGCGCCCGGGCGGCCGAAGCGGGCGTACATCTCCATCATGGCGGCGTTGGCCTTGCGCATGGCCCGCAGCCAGCGCTCACGGTCACCCGCCCGGCGCTGCTCGTAGGTAGCGACCTCAGGATGGGGCAGGATCAGGAACTCCTCGGCGGCGATACCGGCGACGGCCGCCGCCGCGACCTCCTCGGGGGCGAGGACGCCGTCGCGACCGGCGCTGCCCTTGCCCGGCTCCCAGCCTTCGGGCCGCTGGCCGCCGCCGGCCATGGCGGTGGCCACCGCTTGGGGGCAAAGGCACGAAACGCGGATACCGGCGTCGTGGTGGGTGATCGACAGCCACTCGGCCAAGCCGACGACCGCATGCTTGGTGACCGAGTAGGGCGCTGAGCCGATCTGGGTCAACAGACCGGCTGCGGACGCGGTGTGCAACAGGTAGCCCTCGCCGCGGGCGAGCATGCTGGGCAGGACCGCCCGGGCGGCGTAGATGTGGCTCTGGACGTTGACGTTCCAGATCCGTTCCCAGTGCTTGTCGGGCATCTCGACGCCGCCGACCAGCATGATCCCCGCGTTGGCGGCGAACAGGTCGACGTCGCCGTAGCGGGCCTCGGTGGCAGCCACCAGGCGCAACACGTCGGTCTCGTTCCCGGCGTCGACCTGGACGCCGAAGGCGGTTCCTCCGGCCGCTTCGATCTCGGCGGCAACCCGATCGGCGGCGTCGCCGTCGATGTCGGCCACTGCTACTCCGCCAGCACCTTCGGCCGCGAACGCCTTGCTCAGCGCCTCGCCGATACCGCCGCCGCCGCCGGTGACCACCGCCACCTTGTCGCGCAGATCCATCAGTCATCCCCCCGTTGTGTTCGAGCTTGCTACCGCAGGGATGCTAGATCCCGACGGCGAGGGCTCAGGACCAGGAGCGGATCATCCCGGCACCGACGGTGCGGTCGGTGCGCTCGTCGATTAAGACGAAGGCGCCGAGGGTGTGATCGCGGTCGTAGCTGTCGACCACCAAGGGGCCGGCCGTGGCGAGGTGCACGACACCGACATCGTTGAAGTCGAGCTGGGTGGCTTCCTCGGAGTGGGCGAGCGCCTCGATGTCGAGGCGGCTGATCACCTCGCGGGCGATCGCCCGCTCGACCCGGGTGCCCTGCTTGACCAGCAGACGAGAACCGGCGGTGAGGGCCTGTTCGTCGTGGAACCAGCAGATCGTGGCCTCGAGCTCGCGGGCCACCGTCGGTGCTTCGGCGGCGATGGCCAGCACATCGCCCCGGGCGACGTCGATGTCGTCGGTCAGGGTGACGGCGACCGCCCGACCGGGCAGCGCCACGGCCAGTTCGTCGTCGCCGACCACGATGCGCGCCACCGTGGTGGTCTGGCTTGATGGCAACACCACGATCGGGTCCCCGGTGCAGATCGGCCCGCCGTGGACGGTTCCGGCGTAGTAGCGGGTGGGCTTGCCTTCGCCCGGCTCACGCAACACCAGCTGCACCGCCAGCCGCGCCGCAGTGCCGTCGCCCACCGGTTCGGGATCGACGGTCTCGAGGTAGTCGAGCAGGGTGGGGCCGCCATACCACGGCGTGTTGGCCGAACGGTCGACCACGTTGTCGCCGCTGAGCGCCGAAAGGGGGATGGGTGTGACCGAATCGATGCCGAGTCGATCCGCTACTTCGAGGAACTCGGCGACCACGGCATCGAAGCGCTCCTCGGACCAGTCGACCAGGTCCATCTTGTTGACCGCCAGGGCGAAATGGCGGATGCCGAGCAGCGAAGCGACCGTGACGTGGCGTCGGGTCTGGGTGGTGAGACCATTGCGCACGTCGACCAGCACCACGGCCACCTCGGCGGTGGAAGCACCGGTGGCCATGTTGCGGGTGTACTGAGCGTGACCGGGATTGTCGCCGACGATGAAGGTTCGACGCGGGGTGGCGAAGTAGCGGTAGGCGACGTCGATGGTGATCCCCTGCTCGCGTTCGGCGCGAAGGCCGTCGGTGACCAGCGACAAGTCCAAACCTTCGTGGCCCCGGCGGGCGCTGGTGGCCGCCACCGCCTCGATCTGGTCCTGCAACAGGGTCTTGGCGTCGTGCAGCAGGCGACCGATGAGGGTGGACTTGCCGTCGTCGACCGAGCCGATGGTGGCGAAGCGCAACA
>CAZEFG010000317.1:0-2797 GCA_964511355.1 uncultured Iamiaceae bacterium | reverse complement strand
CATGATCACGTCGATCTTGTCGCCGATCTCGGTGACGGTGGCGATGAGGTCGTCGAGGCACCACGGAGAGTCGAGCGAGTTGACCCGGGTCCACAGCTGGCAATCGGTGCTGTTCCACGCCTTGCCCACCTCGATGAGACCGGCGCGGGCCGCTTCCTTGTCGGCGGCGGGAACGCCGTCTTCGAGGTTGGCGAGCAGCACGTCGACCTGGGTGGCCATGTCGGGCACCTTCGACCGCATCTTCTCGTTGGCGGCCGGGAAGAAGTGGATCATGCGCGAGGGGCGCACCGGGATCTCTCGTACGGGCTCGGGGGCACCGACGGCCAGCGGTCGAAAGAAGTCCTTGGCGCTACGCATTCCTTGCTCCGTGGGGTCGAAGGCGACCGAGGTCGCGTGGGGAGTTCGAGAGTGACGATAGGAGTCGTCGAGTCCCCAGGTCGAGCCGACGAGGTCGGCGCGACTAGCTTGGCCCATCGTGAGCGCCCAGGTTCCCCTCGATATCACCATCAAGCCCGTCGGTCACGAAGAACGCACCGCCGGTGAATGGCTGACCAACTTCCACATGGCTGCGGTGGTGATCGATCCTTACACCCACGAGAGTGCCTGGATCCTGAAGACAGCGGCCCGGATCCTCGACCACTTCAATGGTGCCGACTGCCGCACCGTGTTCATCGTCGCTGGCACTGAGGACGAGGCCAAGCAGTTCCTCGGGCCCATGACCCAACAACACCTCACCCTGTGCGACCCCGATCGCCAGGTGGTCAAGGGTGCCGAGCTCGAGTTGCTGCCGGCGTTCGTTCACATCACCCCCACCGGCCTGGTGGCGACCAAGGCCGAGGGTTGGGACCCCATGGCGTGGCGTCAGGTGGCCGCCGCGCTGGCCGAGGCCATGAGCTGGAGCTACCCCACGATTCCCCAGGCGGGCGACCCGGCCGCCTACCCGGGAAGCCCAGCGCTCGATACCGCCTGACCGACCGATCAGCTCCCGCCACCCAGGAACCCGGCGTGGCGCTGGGACGACTCGAAGGGCAACAGCTCCTGCATCTCACCCACCTCGGTGATGTTCCAGAAGGCGCGCTCGGCGTGACGGTGATGGTGAGGCACCAGTAGCAGCGTCACCACGATCGACAGGTACGCCCCCGCCGCCAGATGCCGGATCGGTATGCGCGACACGCCCAGCAGTCCGACCACCATCGGCGCCACCTGCATGAAGTAGCGGTTCCCGATCGACTGCCCTCCACCGAAGTAGTTGTCGGTGAGAACCACCAGGTAGAGGCCGATGTAGGCGCTCAACCCGGCGAAGATGGCGATGGTCGGACCTCGGTCGCTTGAGCGGAAGTGCCACCCCGCCAGCGCCAGCGCCACCAGGGCGATGGGCATGAACGGCACCAGGCCGGTGTGCCGACCGATGGCGTAGGTCATCGCCGCGTGAACGGTGTCGGTACCCACCCCGAGCGTCTGGCTCAGGACGAAGCCCGGCGAGAACGGTTCGGATGTGCCCGCGGGGACGGGGTTCGAGGCGACACCGGTCTCGAACGGCGCCGGGCCGGTCAAGACGTAACGGTCGCCCCCGTAGGCGGTCCACGAGGTCCAGTCGGAGTAGTGCAGGTAGGGAAAGACGAAGATCAGGCCCGCCGCCAGGCCCGCTCCGACCAGAGCCGCAGCCTGCCGCCGCGACGAGGTCTTCCATGCGGCCAGGGCCACCAACGGCAGCAGCGCCAGCACCAACGTCACCTTCTCGGAGACGGCGAAGACCATCACGACCGTGGCCACCAGGCTCCAGGCCCAGGATCGGTCCCGGAGCGCACGGAGCGCGGCGTAGGTGACCACCGCCACCACGACGGCGAGGAACACGTCGGTCGAGATCGGAAACGCCCAGAACCGCACGTGGGATGCGCCCACGAAGGCGAAGGCGGTGACCGGCACCACCGGGCCCGAGAACCGAAACCGCAGGATCAACACGACCAGAACGAACAGCGCCGCCACCAGCAGCGCGTTCACCAGGGCGAAGCCCGGCCCGGCCCCGGCGACCCGCACGAACGGCGCCGCCAGAAGCGAGTGGCCGTAGGGCTTGGCGAAGGCCCAGCCGTTCTGGTTCTGGCGCAGGTGCAGCCCGTAGGGGTGGTCGGCGGCCTTCTCCCATCCCAGGTCGCGCCAGAGCTCGATGTCGCTCTGCCCGTAGGAGAGGTTCCCCTCGTGGGCGAGGCTCAGGGCCTGCAACACGAACGAGGCCTGATCACCGGCGAGCTGGCGATCTCGGAAATCGAAGGTCGCCACCTGGACCAGCATGGCCAGGCCGAGCGCGCCGACGATCCCCCAGGCCACGATGGTGGGGAGCCCGAAGCGGCCAAGGAGTTGCTTCGCCAACTACTTGATGATCCCGCCCTTGGTCATGGCCATCACGTCGAGCGCCCGGTCGAGCTCGTCGTGGGTCATCCAACCCCGTTCGACCACCACGTCGCGGATGCTGCGGCCGGTGACCGTCGACTCCTTGATGGCCTCGGCCGCCCGTTCGTAGCCGATGTAGGGGTTGAGCGAGGTGCCGATGGACGGGGACGACTCGGCGTAGGCCCGGCACACGTCCTCGTTGGCTTCGATCCCGTCGATCATGCGGCTGGTGAACACCACCGACACGTTGGCGAGCAGCCGGCCCGATTCGAGCAGGTTGCGGGCCATCATCGGCAGGTACACGTTGAGCTCGAAGTTGCCCTGGCTTCCTCCGAAAGCCACCGCGGCGTCGTTGCCGATCACCTGGGCGGCCACCTGGGTCACCGCCTCGGCGACCACCGGGTTGACC
>CAZEFG010000316.1:0-2808 GCA_964511355.1 uncultured Iamiaceae bacterium | reverse complement strand
GCGCTTCGTCGAACAGGCCCTGAACTGCGGTGTACAGATCAGCGGTGAGGTCCTGGATGGCCCGCCGAGAAGGACGGCTTCCCTCGGGTGTCGGGGTCGGAATCAACGGCGCGCCGAAGATGAAGATGATGCGCTTGGGTCGAGGGAATTTGGCCCCTTTGCCCATGGCAGCCTGGCTGCCACCGATTCCGACCGGGACGATGGGCACCCCGGTACGCGACGCCAGAAACGACGGTCCGTCGAACAGGGGCTGGACCACAGGTCCGCTCTGGCGGGTGCCCTCGGGGAACATCACCAGGACGTCGCCATCTTCGATCATCTTCTGGGCCAGGCGTAGCGACGCCCTATCCGCCGTGCCGCGGGCGACGGGAAAGCCACCGATGGCGGTCAGGAACCAGCTCACCGCCGGGTGGACCTTCCACAGCGAATCTTTACCCATGAAACGAAACTGTCGCCGGGTGACGACCTGCAACAACACCGAGTCGAGGTTCGAGCGGTGGACGGGCGAGACGATGTAGCTGCCGCCGGGCGGCAGGTTGGCCGCGCCCTGAACATCGACCCGGAAGTAGGCCTTGGCCATCAGGTACACGATTGTGCGAACCACCGCGTACACCGCGCGTTGGGTCCTGGTGAGGGGCCGATCCCAGTTGCCGAGGACCGGGCGATCATCCGAGGGCGGGGCGCTTGGTCCGGTGTCAGACATCGAGCAAGCCGCTGATCACGTCGAGAACCTCTTCGATGGAACGGTGGGTGGTGTCGACCACTACGGCATCATCTGCGGTGCGAAGCGGATCGACACCACGGCCCTGATCCAGTGCGTCACGCCGGGCGAGATCGGCGGCGACCGTGTGGTAGTCGAGGTCGGAGACCTCCTGGGAACGGCGGGCGGCCCGGACCTCGGGGTCGGCGGTGAGGTAAACCTTGAGCACGGCGTCGGGGAACACGACGGTGCCGATGTCGCGTCCTTCGAGCACTCCCCCACCGCGGGCGCGAGCCCATTCGCGCTGGCGGCTCACCATTTCGCTTCGGACATCGGAGTTGGCGGCCACCAGCGAAACCGCCCTGGTGACCTCGGGGCCTCGGATCTCGATGCTGGCATCGACCCCGTCGACGGTGGTGGTATCGGAGGTCACCACGAGGTCGAGGTCGCGGGCGATGCGAGCCAGTGGTTCGGAGTCGGCCGGGTCGACGCCCCGCCGCAGCGCGGCGAAGGCCACCCCCCGGTACATGGCGCCGGTGTCGAGGTAGTCGAGGCCGAGCCGTTCGGCCAGCAACCGGGCGATGGTGGACTTGCCCGACCCGGCCGGACCGTCGATAGCTATGACCTTCATCGGGCGGCGACCCTACCCTGCGGCCGGGTCGCCCGGCATCCTGAGCCCGTCGAGGGCGCCGAAGAAGTCGGGGAAGGTCTTGGCTGCACAACCCGGATCGGTGATGACGATGCCAGGGGCCCGTAGCCCGAGGATCGAGAAGCTCATCGCCATGCGATGGTCGCGGTAGGTCTCGATCATGGCTGGCTGAGGGGTTCCGGGATGGATGGTGAAACCGTCGCGGTACTCCTCGGCCTCAATGCCGCAGCGGGTCATCTCGGCGACGATGGCCGCGATGCGGTCGGTCTCGTGGCCCCGGATCACCTCGACACCACGCACCCGGGTGGGTCCGGACGCGAACGGTGCGACCACGGCGATGGTCTGGGCCATGTCGGGTAGGTCGGTGAGGTCGACGTCGATCCCGTCGATCCGGCCGGTGCCCACCACCTCTATGTAGTCGGCGGCCATCGTGACGTCGGCCCCCATTCGGGCCAAAACCTCGACCAGGGCGACATCTCCCTGCAAACTCGACGTTCCCAGCCCCTCGACCCGTACCCGGCCTCCGGCGATCATCGCCGCGGCGAGGAAGTACGAGGCGGTGCTGGCGTCGGGCTCGATCTGGTAATCGGTGGGCCGCACCGGACCAGGCCGCACCCACAGCCGGCGGTCGCCTTCGGTGCCGGCCTCGACCCCGAAGGAGCGCAACACCGCCAACGTCATGTCGAGGTAGGGGCGGGAGACGACCGTTCCGGCCAGGTCGACGGAGATCCCGCCAGCCATGGAGGCCCCGGCCAACAACAGTCCTGACGCGAACTGGCTGCTGGTCTCGGCATCGACGGTCAAACCGTCCCCCCGGATGGCGCCCTTTTCGACGACCACCGGAAGATGCCCAGGGCGGTCTCGGTCGTCCAAGGCCGCCCCCATACGGCGCAGGGCTTCGATGGTCGGGCCCATGGGCCGGTCGCGCAGGGGATCCTCCCCGTCGAGGATGTAGGGACCATCGCCCAAGGTGAGCAGCGGGAGCACGAACCGAGCCGTGGTACCGGAGAGACGAGCACCGATGGTGACGGGCCCAGGGCGGGGCCGGGGGCCGAAACCGACCACGGTGGTGCGCTCGGGGTGGAGGTCGATCTCGGCACCGAGGGAGCGCATGGCGGCGGCCATGGCCTCGGTGTCGTCGGCGACCAAGGCTCCCCGCAGGGTGCTCGTACCGTCGGCGAGCGACGCCAGGATCAGGGCGCGGTTGGTGATGCTCTTCGAACCGGGAACCTCGACGACGGCGTCGATGGGGGCGGCCAGTACCTCGATGGCCCGGGTCTCGGTGCCGGTCATTCGAGCGACCTCGACGCCGGTCGGTAACCCACGGCCATCAGGCCACCCACGATCCGCTCGGCCCGGTGCGCTTCGACCACCAGCGCCAACACGCCCTTGGCACTTTCGGCGCTGTGGTCGATCTCGATGTCGTAGATGTTGACATCGAGTTCGGTGGCCAAGGTGG
>CAZEFG010000315.1:0-2826 GCA_964511355.1 uncultured Iamiaceae bacterium | reverse complement strand
GACAGATCGGGAACCCGTCGACCCCGGCGAAGGCCTTGAACAGCAGAGCCTTGCCCTCCATGACCGGCAGAGCGGCCTCGGGGCCGATGTCGCCCAGGCCGAGCACGGCCGTGCCGTCGGTGACGATGGCCACGGTGTTCTTGCGGATGGTGAGGTCATGCGACTTGGCGACGTCGTCGTGGATGGCCATGCAGATGCGGGCGACGCCCGGCGTGTAGGCCATCGACAGGTCTTCCTTGTCCATCACCGGCGCCAGCGGCAACACCTCGATCTTGCCGCCGTCGTGCATCTGGAACGTGCGGTCGACCCAGCTCAGAACCTCGATGTGATCCAAGGCATCTATGGCCGCCAGAACCTGCTGCTGGTGGGCCTCGTCACGGCAGTTGACCACCACGTCCTCGTCGAGGTGACGGGCCTTGGCCTCGAAGCCCTCGAGCCCCACGATGTTGGCCCCTACAGCACCTACTGCGGTCGCCAGTTCTCCCAGGGCGCCCGGACGGTTGTCGAGGCGGACACGGATCTTCAGCGAGTAAGCAGCAGTGGTACCAGTGGTGGACATGGCCGAAACGGTACCGGGCGCGGCGCTGCCCACCCCAACCAAGGCGCAGTACCCCTACCTTCAGCCCTCGTAGTCGAAACCAAGGTCGGGAGCGGTCACCAACGGGACGAATTCGATGCCTTCGGCACCCGCCAGGGCCGCGCAGGTGCCGCCCCGGTCGACGATGGGCATGATCAGCACCGGGGTGGCCCCGAGTTCGCGCACCACCTGCGCCGCTTCCATCGGGGAGCTGCCCCGGGTGACGGTGTCTTCCACGATGGCCACCCGGTCGCCCGGCTGCAGCGCTCCGGCCAGGCGGCCGGTGACCCCGTGATCCTTGGCCTCCTTGCGGATGCTGAAGCTGCGCAGCTCTCGGCCGCGGGTGGCTGCCACTGCCGCCACACCGAAGGCCACCGGATCGGCTCCGGCGGTGAGACCACCGATGGCGGTTATGTCAGCGGGCAGCAACGCCAGCGCAACCTCGGCCACCAACAAGATGCCGTCGGGGCGACAGGCGGTTTGTTTGGAGTCGAGGAACCAGGTGGTGGGCTTGCCCGACTTGAGCACGAAGTCACCGGTGCGCACCGAGTGCTGGCGCAGGTGGGCGATCAGGTCCTGACGAGCGAGTTCGAGGTCAGCCATGGTCTGAGCATCGCACGCCCACCAGCTCGCGCTCCTCTTCATGGCCCGAAACGGCCAGATGCAGCCGTTTCGCGCCAGCCGGAAGCTCGGGTCAGACCAGGCGGACCTGGCCGTCGCCACGCTCGACGTCGCCGATCTCGACGGCGCGGTGGCCGGCGGTGCGCAACAGGTCGAGCGTCTTGTGGGCGTCGGCGGCGGGGACGATGACGGCCATGCCGATGCCCAGGTTGAACACCCGGGCCATCTCGTCGTCGGCGACCCGACCGAGGCGTTGGATCTCGCCCATGATCGGCGGGACCTCCCAGGTGGAGCGGTCGATCACCGCATCGTGGTGCTTGCCCAACACCCGCGGCAGGTTGCCGGTGATGCCACCGCCGGTGATGTGGGCAACCGCCCGCACGTCGACGTGGCGCAGTAGCTCGCTGATGGCGGGCGAGTAGATCACCGACGGCTTGAGGAGTTCTTCGCCCAGGGTGTGGTGGGCGCCATCCCACGCGGGCTCGTCGAGTTCGCGGCCGGCGACCTCGAACAACACCCGGCGGGCCAGCGAGAAACCGTTGGAGCGCAGGTTCGGTGAAGGCAGGCCGATGATGCGGTCACCGGCAGCCACATGTTCGCCGGTGATGATCTGGTCACGTTCGACGACCCCGGTGGCGAAACCGACCAGGTCGAACTCACCAGGGTCCATGGCGCCGGGGTGCTCGGCCATTTCGCCGCCGATGAGCGCGCAACCCGCGGTGCGACAACCCTCGGCCACGCCCTCGACGAGCTGTTCGATGTGATGGGGATCGAGGCTGCCGACCGCGATGTAGTCGAGGAAGAACAACGGCTCGGCGCCTTGGCAGGCCAAGTCGTCGACGCACATGGCCACCAGGTCGACCCCGATGGTGTCGAACTTGCCGACCTGCTGTGCGATCAGGGCCTTGGTGCCGACACCATCGGTGGACGACACCAGCACGGGACGCTGAAAGCGGTGCTGGGGGAACTCGAACAGGCCGCCGAAGCCGCCGATGTCGCCAATGACCTCGGGCCTAAAGGTCGAGCGGACCTTTTCCTTGATGAGTTCGACGGCCCGTTCGCCTGCCGCGATATCGACCCCGGCTCCGGCATAGGTTTCCCCGGCGGGTGCTCCGTCGCCAGCGGAGGCGGGGATGTCGATGCTCAATTGTTGCCCTCTCGTCGATGGGAAAGAACCGCCTCGTCGGCAGGGAGAAGCGCGTCGTCGGTGCCCAGACGGCCCCGGCTGTCGGTGGGGATCGACAGTTTGCCTTCGAGGACCGACTTACCCAGCTCGACTGGTATCTCGGTGGGATAGTTGCCGGTGAAACAGGCGTCGCAGAAGCCCGCCTGGCCGGTTCCGGCGTCGTCGATGGCGGCCAGCAGGCGATCGATCGACAGGTAGGCGAGGCTGTCGACGTCGAGGTAGTCGCGGATCTCCTCGACCGACAGGTTGGCGGCCAGAAGCTCGCCCCGGCTGCCGGTGTCCATGCCGTAGAAACACGGCCAGCGATACGGCGGCGACGAGATACGCAGGTGGACCTCGGCGGCTCCCGCCTCGCGCAGCATCTTCACCATGGCCCGGGTGGTGGTGCCCCGCACGATCGAGTCGTCGATGACGACCAGACGCTTGCCGGCGATGTTCTCGC
>CAZEFG010000314.1:0-2827 GCA_964511355.1 uncultured Iamiaceae bacterium | reverse complement strand
CCCACACCGACCTCATCGCCCGCTACCAGCGCATGCGGGGCAAGGAGGTCTTCTACCCCATGGGTTGGGACGACAATGGCCTGAACGTCGAGCGTCGGGTGCAGCTCATCACCGGCACCATCGTCGACCCCAGCCTGCACTACGACCCCGACTTCACCCCACCGGCCAACCCCAAGCCAAAAGACCGGCCGATTCCGGTGAGCCGTCCCAACTTCATCGAACTGTGCGAGAAGGTGGTTCCCGAACTCGAGGCGAGCTACCACCACCTGTGGTCGACGGTGGGCCTGTCGGTCGACTGGGACCACAGCTACACCACCATCGGCACCCGCGCCACCAGGGTCTCGCAGCGTTCGTTCCTGCGCCTCGCCAACCGAGGTGTCGCCTATCGCAGCGAATCGCCGACCTTGTGGGATGTCGACATGCGCACCGCGGTCGCCCAGGCCGAACTCACCGACCGCGAGATGCCCGGCGCCTACCACAAGCTGGCGTTCATCCGCCCCGACGGCTCCCCGTTCCACATCGACACCACCCGCCCCGAGCTGTTGCCCGCCTGTGTTGCGGTGGTCGCTCACCCCGACGACGAGCGCTACCAGCCCTTGTTCGGCACCACGGTCACCACTCCCCTCTTCGGGGTCGAGGTCCCGGTGCTGGCCCATCCGCTGGCCGACCCCGAAAAGGGCACCGGAACCGCCATGATCTGCACGTTCGGCGACACCACCGACGTGATCTGGTGGCGCGAATTGAGCCTGCCGGTGCGCGCCATCGTCCAGCGCGACGGCCGCCTCCGCCCCGTCGAGTGGGGCAGCGACGGCTGGGCATCCACCGACACCGCCACCGCCCAGGCCAACTACGACGAGCTGGCTGGCAAGACCGTCAAGCAGGCGCAGACCCGCATCGTCGAACTCCTGGCCGAGTCCGGTGCACTCGAAGGTGAGCCACGCCCGATCACCCACCCCGTGAAGTTCTGGGAGAACGGCAGCCGACCCCTAGAGATCGTCACCAGCCAGCAATGGTTCATCCGCTACCCCGACAAGGGGGAGATGCTCGCCCGGGGCGACGAGTTGCAGTGGCATCCCGAGTTCATGAAGGTCCGCTACCAGGATTGGGTCAAGGGGCTCGCCGGCGACTGGAACATCACCCGGCAACGCTTCTTCGGGGTGCCGTTCCCGGTGTGGTACCCGATCGACGACGACGGCGTCATCGACCACCTCTCCCCCATCCTCGCCACCGAAGACATGCTGCCGGTCGATCCCACCGACATCGTGCCGCCCGGCTACACCGAGGACCAGCGCAACCAGCCCGGCGGGTTCGCCGCCGACCCCGACGTCATGGACACCTGGGCCACCTCCTCGCTCAGCCCCCAGGTCGCCTGCGGTTGGGAGGAAGACCCCGACCTGTTCGAGCGCACCTACCCCATGGACCTGCGCCCACAGTCCCACGACATCATCCGCACCTGGCTGTTCTCGACCATCGTCCGCTCGCACTACGAGCCGGGCGTGCTGCCTTGGAAGCACGCCACCATCTCGGGGTTCATCGTCGACCCCGACCGCAAGAAGCTCTCGAAGTCGGCCGGCAACATGCCCGATGACCCCACCGCCCTGGTGGCCCGCCACGGAGCCGACGGCGTGAGGTACTGGGCCTCGCTCGGCCGGCCCGGCATGGACATGGTCTTCGACGAGGGCCAGATGAAGATCGGCCGTCGTCTCGCCATCAAGGTCCTCAACGCCAGCCGGTTCGCCCTCAGCCTCGGAGGCGACGGTTCCCTCGACACCAGCCTGGTGACCGAACCCCTCGACCGGGCCATGCTCGTCCGCCTGGCCACTCTGGTCGACGAATCGACCCGAGCCTTCGATGCGTTCGACTACGCCCGGGCCATGGAACGCACCGAGAGTTTCTTCTGGAGCTTCTGCGACGACTACCTCGAACTGGTCAAGGGCCGCGCCTACGGAGCCTTCGGTGACGAAGCCGCCCGTTCGGCCCAAACCGCGCTCGAAGTGGCGCTGCACACGCTGCTTCGCCTGTTCGCTCCGTTCCTGCCCTACGCCACCGAAGAGGTCTGGTCGTGGTGGCAGGAGGGCTCGATCCACCGGGCGTCTTGGCCCGCCGTCGACGAGTTGGGGGACCATTCCGGTGTCGATCCCCGCCTTCTCGACGTGGCGGCCGAGGCCCTGCGCGAGATCCGCAAGGCCAAGACCGAAGCCAAGCGTTCGCTGCGCACCGTCGTCGAGCGGGTCGAGATCCGAGCCGACGCCCCCGCCCTGGCTGCGCTCGATCAGGTCAAGCGCGACGTGGTCGAGGCCGGTGTGGTCACCGAGTTGGTGACCTCGGCGGTCGAGGCCAAGCCCGACGAGTCAACGTCCGGACTTGAGGTCGTCGCCACCCTCGAGCCTCCCGCCGTCGACGAGAGCTGAATCAACTTCATCCTCGGTGTCGACGGACGCCGGTTCAGATGCCGGTTCGACCACCGGCGGGGGTGCGTCGTCGGGCTTGTAGTGCACCGTGCTCTGAGGCAACGGGAACTCGAAGCCGGCAGCGTCGAAGGCTTCCTTCAGGCGCCCCCGCAGCTCGCGTTGTAGACCCCACTGTCGGCCCGGCTTGGTCTTCATCACCAGGCGGATTGCCACCCGATCGGCCGCGATCGACTCGACGCCCCAGATCTCGGGGCTGTCGAGCACAACCGTCTGCCACGCCGGCTCCTGGGCCGTGTCCTGGGCGACCTGGAGTATGACCCGCTTGGCTTCTTCGATGTCGGTCCCGTAGGCCACCTCGACATCGAGCAGGGCCCGGGACCAGTCCTGGGAGAGGTTGCCGACGCGGTGGATCTCGC
>CAZEFG010000313.1:0-2837 GCA_964511355.1 uncultured Iamiaceae bacterium | reverse complement strand
CGGGGTTCGGCGACCGATGACTCGATGATCGACGGACGCACCACGGTGACCGGCACATCGCCCTTGGTTTCGGCAAGCGCCTGCTCGCCGAGGGCCTTGGTGTAGGAGTAGACGTCGGGGAAGCCCAACGAGTGGGCCCGGGACCGGCCAGCTTCGACCATCTGGTCGGTGACCCACCGGGTGCGGTACTGCTCGGCCTTGGTCGACAGGAGGGGGACTCCGGCGGCCCCCAGTTCGCGGCGCGCCTCGTCGTGGAAGCGAGCGAGATGGTCGGGGCGGCGGCTGTCGGCTTCGAGGTCGGCGCGAGCTCGGCGGGCAGCTTCTACCTCACGACGCCATGGCACCTCGACAAAGAAGGGCGACTCGTCGACGGGGACCTCGTGGGCTTCGCCCCGGTGGTTGCCGGCCACATAACAGGTCGAGACGGCTACGAGGTGCGGCGCCACTCCGAGGTCGTGAAGTGTCTCGGCGATGCGAGTGGGGCCGAGCAGGTTGATCTCGACCGCGCTATCGAGGGGGGAGTCGAACGACACCGTGGCCGCCGAGTGGATGACCACATCGCAGCTGGCGAGGAGCTGGCGGCCTCGGTCGTCGAGGCCCAAGCCGTCGGAGCCGATGTCGCCCTGGATGACGGTGACCCGCCGCTCGACCATGGCGTCGAACTCGTCGCCGAGGTCAGCGCGGAGGCGGTCGAAGGCATCGTTCTTGAAGATCTCGCGCTGGGCGCGTTGCTCGACGGTGCGCATCCGGCCCGGGCGCAGCAGCAGGACCAACTCGCATCCGGGAGCCGACCGCATGAGGCGCTCCACCAGCGCGGTGCCCAGAAAACCGGTGGATCCGGTGACCGCGATGCGTCGGCCGTCGAGTTGGTCAGCGAGCATGGTCCTAGTGTCTACCACTTGGTAGAGAGGGCGCTAGTCTTCGGGCGTGAGCACCGCCGATCGGGTCCTCGACGCCGCGGTCGAGTCCTTCGGGACCCGAGGATACGACGCCACCTCGCTAGATGCCTTGGCGGCAGAGTTGGGGATTCGCAAGCAGACGATCCTCTATTGGTTTCCGTCCAAGGAGGCCCTGCTCGAAGCCGTCATCGATCAGTCCGCCGCCGAACTCTCAGCGGCGTTCAACGACGCCCTCGCCAAGGCGGGGCCGGGTTGGGACCGGGTCGAGGCGGTGGTGCGGGCGGTGTTCCGCATGGCGCTGCGTCGGCCGGCGCTGCTCGGCTTGCTGAGGGAGGTGAGTCGCCTCGGGTCGCCCTGGTCGGTACGGCTCACCGATGCGCTCGATCCCTTGGTCCAGCGGGCTCGCGAGTTCCTCGAAGCCGAGATGACCGCCGGTGCCATGCGAACCACCGATCCCCGGCTCCTGTTGTTGTCGGCCTACTCGACCGTCATCGGGGTGGCCACCGAGGTGGAGGTGCAGCGGGCCCTCGGCGTTGACCCCAGCCTGCGCTCGATGGTCATCCGCCGCCGCGAGCTGCTCGCCTTCTTGCGCTCCGCCCTCGCCCCGGCACTGTGACCCCCCGCCCTCGCCCCGCCCCTCTCGCCCCCATTCCGGCTAATCGCAGGATCCGATCGCTATGCGATCCGATGCTGCGATGAGGCCTCGCCCCCACCGTCGGGCGCCTCGCCCCTCCACTCCCGCCGCCCACTCCCGCCGCCCTCGCCCCCCTCCGGTTAATCGCAGGATCCGATCGCTATGCGATCCGATCCTGCGACGAGGCCTCGTTCTCGGGTCGCCACGACCAGCCTGACCGGTCGAGGATGTTGGTCACCGAGCGCACTACATAGCTCGGTTGGCGAGTCACCTGCCGGTAGGTGAAGGTGGGAACGTGCCAGCCGATCGCCTCGGCGCGAGTCCGACGGCGACGATCCTCGTGGAAGCGCTTGAGGTCGAGGTGATGTTTCTCGCTGTCGGCTTCTATGACGGTCATGGCCTCGGGATACGAACAGTCGAAGCGGCCGATGAAGCCGTCCTCGTCGTAAAGCTTCAGTTGGCGGGTCGGCTCAGGCAGCCCTCCCTTGCGGATTACCTGGATAAGGCGGACCTCCAACAGGGATTCGGTGACACCGCTGATCTCTTCGCGCTGTTCGAGCAGCCGCCGGAAGGGGACGAGGCCTCGTCGTCCCTCGGCTTCGAGTCGCGTGAGGACCTGTTGGGATGGTGCGATCGCCGTCAACCCCTGACGTAGGGCGGAGTCGAAAGCAGCTTCGAGGTTGTCGGCGTCGATCACCGAGGCGAGGTCGACCAGGGTGAGGGTTGCGTTGGTGACGGGGATTCCGTCGACGGTGGTGAAGGTTCCGGCACCCAGGATGCGCCCGTAGTGGATGACGACGCCCCGCAGATTCCGGCCGGAGGTGGAACGGGTGGAGATCTCGAGCATCTCTTTGGTGATCCCATCGAGGCCCCAAAGCGCCCCCGCTGCCCGGTGCGAGGCGACTGCCCCCGGCCCCCCGGCCCAAACAGCAGCCAGCAGTCGCTGGCGCCAGCTCGCCGAGCTCCCTCGAACCCGCAGGATCCCGGGCGAACGCACCCGTTCGAGAACGCCCGCTTTGACCAAGCGACTGACGGCATGGCGGTTGAGGCCACAGCGGTCGAGGTCGGATTGGCGGAGGAGCTGATGCTGACGCTCGGCCACCGCCAGCGCCGTGGCCAACCTTGGTTGTGTCATAACATGAAAGATATGGAAAGATCATGACGCTGTCTATGGGGAGTTCGTTCTTCGCTCGATCGGAGCGCATAGCGATCGGATCCTGCGATTAGCGGGGGCGGGAGAGCAGGCAGGGGCGGAGGGTGGGTGGGGGCGGGGGCGGGGAGCAGGCAGGGCAGAGGGTGGGGTG
>CAZEFG010000312.1:0-2841 GCA_964511355.1 uncultured Iamiaceae bacterium | reverse complement strand
CAGGCGGTGCGCGACACCCTGGTGGCACGGTTGCCGGCCGGACGAATCCGCGACCTCGCCTCCGCCAGTCCCTCAGTCGGCCTGGGCCTGGCCCGGATCGTGGCCGCTCGGGCGGTGCGCGATCGTGTCGAATCCAAGCCGCCGCTCCGATGCCTCGCCGTCGTGTCCCTCGGACGGGGTGCCGACTCAGCCATCTTGGCCGACGAGCTCGCGTCGAGGTTCCGATCCTGGGGGTCGGTGGCCCACGTCACCACCGATTTGGTCGACAGTTGGGCGGGCGACCCGACCGGAGCCCTCGCCGTTAACCGCCTGGCCGACATCGAGGACGACCACGATGTCGTCGTCGCTGGGCTCGACCTGTTCAGCGACGGCGAGACGAGCGCCACCGTCACCGCTCTGTTGCGCCAGATGGACGTGGTCGTGGCCCTGGTGCGGTCCGGCTCCACTCCCGACCAGCGCACACTGGAGCTGTTGAGGCGGACGGGACGCCCCGTGTGGCTGGTGGTGAGCCACCCGTCTTCCTTGGCTCCCCAACGGACCAAGGTCCTACTCGCCACGATGGAACGTGCGTGTGAGATCCAGGACCACAGCCACCTTCGAGTGGGTTCCTCCGGCGATCTCGACCGGCTCGCCCGGGAGCTACTCGGTCGCTCGATCGGTCTGGTGCTCGGTGGTGGCGGGTCCCGCGGCTTCGGACACATCGGGGTGTTGCGGGCCCTTGGTGAGCTCGGCATACCGATCGATCGCATCGGCGGCTCCAGCATGGGAGCGGTCATCGCCGCCCAGGCCGCCATGGGCCGAGGCCCCGAAGAGCTCCTGGAACGCAACGCCGAGGCCTGGTCCCGGCGCGGAATCGTCGAGATCGGGCTGCCCACGGTGTCGCTGCTGCGCGGAAGGCGTCTGGCGGGCGTCATCGACACGCTGTTGGGCGACCGTCAGATCGAAGACCTCGAACTCGACTACTTCTGCACCACCGTCGACCTCTCGACATTTTCGCTGCACGTCGCGCGCTCCGGTTCGGTGGCCACCTGGGCCCGCGCCTCGGTCTCGGTTCCCGGTCTGTTCCCGCCTGTGGTCGACGCCGACGGACACCTCCACGTCGACGGCGGCAACCTCGACAATGTGCCGACCGACATCATGCGCGGCAGCGGCGCGGGGCTCGTGGTGGGTGTCGACGTGTGCCACCGACAAGCCGAGATGGTGCTGAACGGCGATCGAGAGTGCTCGACGGGCGTGCGCCTCCTGACCAATCGCTTCCGGGGTTCGTGGTCACCCTCGATCATCGACGTCATCAACCGTTCGAGCATGCTCGGTGCCCTGCAGACCCATGCCCGGGCCCGGGAACACGCCGATTTGTATCTCACGCCACCCGTGGAGGACCAGGGGTTCGCTGCCTTCGACCGGATCGCGGCCCTCGCCGAGATCGGCTACCGGCACACCATCGAGACCCTTACCCGACCAGCCACCAGCGACTCCGACGATCCCGACCCGCTGAAGCGCCTACAGCAGATGAGCGGGCCACCCGACACCCCGAGGAGCATGCTGTGACCACGACGACCTCCCCCGCGACCGCCCTGGCCACCGATGCCCCCATCGTGACCAGCCTGGCCGTCACACCCGAAGAGCGCGAGGAGGTGTTCCGCTTCCGTTACTGGATCTACTGCGAGCAACAGGCGCGTTTGACCGACGTCGCCGATCATCAGCGCCGGAGCATCCAGGACGCCGACGACGAAAGATCATCGATCCTCGTCGCCCGCCAGGACGGCCGGATCGTCGGCACCCTGCGGGCGACCTGGGGCACGGATGGTTTCTCGCCCGAACTGGTCGCCGAATGCGGAATCGCCGCCTTTCTCGACGCAGGCGATCCGGCCAAGACAGTGGTTCTCGGTCGTTTCCTGATCGATCCCGCGCTGCGAGGCGGTCTGGCGAGCTCGCTGCTGATCCTCGAACTGGCGCAGCTGTGCATCGAGCGCCGCAGCGAGGTGCTTCTCTGCGACAGCGAGCCTCACTTGCTCGGCTACTACCGTTCGCTCGGATTCCGTACCCACGGGCGGCTCTACACACAGGGCACCGGGCTGGTGGTGCCACTCGTCTTCTTCGCCGGCGACCTCGCCCACCTCGAGGCGATCGGTTCACCCGTTCTCGCCCTGATTCCTGAGGATTACTGCCCGCCGCCCTCGCCCGCGCTGATGGCCCTGTTGAGAGACACCGCCGCGCGCCATGTCAACGATGCGTCTGAGGAACTGGAGCGCTGGTGGGACGCCGCCACGACCGAGCACTTTGCGGTCCCTGACCTGTTCGCAGACCTCGACGCCGAACAGCGGGCCATTTTGCTCGACAGCAGCTTCGTACTCGACTTCGAACCCGGAGACCTCGTCATCGCCGAGGGTCTCACCACTCGCACGCTCTACGCCATCCTCGACGGAACCTTCGAGATCGTGGTGTCCGGCCAACTCGTCGACGTCGTCGGCAAAGGTGCGGTGGTGGGCGAGTTCGCCATGCTCATGGACTGCCAACGTACAGCCACTGTCCGAGCCGCCACGGCCGGGCGGGCGCTAACGATCTCGGATCGCCGGGTCGACGAGCTGGTGGAGCAGGATCCCGCACTGGCGGCTCGCCTGATGCGCAACCTGTGCCGGATGGTGGTCCACAAACTGGCCTCCGCCTCCCGCAGATGAGGAGCCCCATCATCCTCAGCGGCTGGTTCCTTGCTGGTCGCTGGCGCCCACAACTCGTGGCGGTCTGAGTTCGCAGTAACCTCGGGATTCTTGCCGGGCACGCGGTTTACGCGGAGCTTGGCGCGGAAGTCCCGCCCTCGTAGCTCAGGGGATAGAGCAACCG